>JAISLV010000120.1 GCA_031277075.1 Endomicrobium sp.
ATACGGGAGCAATGACAATCAGCGCAAGCGGGGCAGGATTTAGCGGGGCGTATTATCAAAACGTAATGGGAGCTACGACGTTAACAACTGCAGATTTTAACGGGGCGCACAATATAAGCAACGGGATATTTGTATTTGGGACAGGTTCGTCAATGAGCGGAGGTTCTAGTTATACATTAAGCGGAAACGGTAACTTGAGAATAGATTTAGCAGGATTTAATATAAACAGACCTATAACGGGAACGGCAGGAAGCATAACAAAAAACAATGCGGGAGCATTGACAATCAGCGCAAGCGGGGGAAATTTTAGTGGGACTTATATTCAAAATGTAGCGGGAACAACGACATTGAACGCGGTGGATTTTGCAGGGGGGCATACAATAAGCGCAGGGGATTATATATTTGGAACAGGTTCATCAATGGGCGGGACATATACATTAAGAGGCACGGGGAATTTAAAAATAGACATAGCGGCATTTACTAACAACAGACCGATAGTAGGTACGAGTGGAAAAATGACAAAAACCAGCGTGGGAGCATTGACAATAATCGCAAGCGGAGCAAGTTTTGGCGGGACATATACGCAAACAAA
Organism: Endomicrobium sp.; assembly: GCA_031277075.1. Taxonomy (GTDB): domain Bacteria; phylum Elusimicrobiota; class Endomicrobiia; order Endomicrobiales; family Endomicrobiaceae; genus JAISLV01. Next base: position 593 of record JAISLV010000120.1, read on the forward strand.
TGGAAACACAATATTGACGGCGGCAAGTTTTACAGGGTTACATAATATTGAGGTAGGCAAATTTGAAGTTCAAGGAGCGGGGGCAAGTATAAGCGCGGGAGCTAGCTTTGCGCTTGGCGGTGACTTAAGATTAACGACAGACAATGATTTAACAATAGACGGCGCAATAAGCGGAACTGTCAGCGGAGCTATACATAAAAATGGCGTAGGGGACTTCAATATAGCAGGCGACGGAAGCGGTTTTTTAGGGACTTTTACGCAAGGCGCGGGAAATACCATACTTTCATCAAATAGTTTTTCGGGTCAGCACAATATTAGCAGCGGAAGTTTCACTTTTGCAAGCGGCTCGTATATAATGGCAAGCTCTACTTTTACGCTAAGTACTGCGACGGCGTTGAACATAACTACAGATGAATATTTGTCTGTGAACGGAAACATCAAAAGTTTAAGCGAAAACACGGCGATAAATAAAACAGGCGAGGGAACGTTAAAATTAACTGGCAACAACTCTTTTTTTAAAGGAACATTTACGCAAAGCTCAGGAACGACAATCATCGCGGGGAAAGATTTCAACGGGGATCACAATATAAAGGGCGGAGTATTTAGTATAGAAGACGGAGCTGAGTTACAGAGTGCAAAATATATAATAGACGAAGGCGCTGTTTTTCAAGTAAATACGACATCTGACAGTTTTGAGTTAAAAGGGCTGCTAAGCGGAGGCGGAACAATAATTAAAATCGGCGAAGGGAAATTATATTTAACGGGTAGCAATTCATTTACTGGGGATTTTAGGCAAAGCGGGGGAGAGACGGAAGTAAGTGAAAGCCTAAAGGGGCGTCACTATATAACAGGCGGGACATTTATTTTTAGAGACGGAAGCGAAATGAAAAGCAGCGCGGAATACGAAGTAACAGGGAGCGGGATTTTAAGGATAGTGAACAATCACAGCGATTTAGATTTCAATGGGCAGATAACGGGCGACGGCACAGTTGAAAAAGAAGGCAAAAAAACGCTTAATTTAAGCGAAGGAAGCGAAATAAGATTTACGGGAGATTTCAGAGTAAACGGTGGAACGCTGTTTGTTCAAAACCAAAGTTCTATGACTTTATCGGGGATTGAAATAAACGAGAGCGGGACATATACGTCGGTTGACGGGAAAATAAATGATCCCTTGCAAGTTGGAATAAACGGCGCGAGGTTAAACGGGAATATAAATCTTGACGCCGATTTAGGTATGTTTGAAGCGGATGCAATAAAGTCTGAAGGGAACATAGATATAAATTCTTCGGCGAAATTAAATGTAAATACGTTTGGTATAGTAAAATCCACATATACAAAAATACCGATACTTATTTCGGAGGGAAATATAACGGGCAATTTTGGCGGCGAACCTATAGAAATATCAGGCTATACAAGGACGCTGGGCGGAATAAATTACGTTTTGCAGACGTCAACGGACAGCAAAAATCTATATTTATTGAGAATAGGCGGGAGCAATTATTCAACGGGCGAGCTTTCGGGTTTAACGCACAATCAAATTGAGATAGCGCGGAGTTTAGATAGAATATCGGCGGGGTTTTTAAACGGAGCGCAGCTTAGCGTCGGCATGGAAGATTTAGTATTTAGCAGAGTCGCGGCATTGGCAAGCGACGAAGATAAGATACGCGCATTAGACGAGCTAGCGGGTTCAATAATAGCAAACGCGCTGGTTATGGGGGCGACGGGACGCGCAGACGAGGAAATTTTCAACAAAGTAAAGTGGGACGGTATTAATAAATCGGCATGGGGACATATAAATTTTTACGGAGCAAATTACGCAAAAGACGAAAATGCCGGGCAGACAAATTTTGGGGGATACGGATTTACGGGCGGTTCAAACTTAGCTTTTGGGAACAATTGGGTTGCAGGGGTATATGCGGGGATAGGATTTTCAAATATGGAACAAGACAACAGCGTTGCCGATATGAGCGAATTTGGAGCGGGCTTATACGGCGGATATTTTGGAGAGAGAGTAGACGTTAAAGCCAGAATTTACGCTGGGATTTTAAATTATGCTATAGACAGGAATATGGATATTATTGGTCTTCAGGCAAATTCGGAGTTTGGGGCGTATAATTTAAAATTTGACGTGAGAGCAGAGCGTGTGAACGAAATAAACGAGTTATACGGCTATGCGTTATTTGGGCAAGTAAAAAGCGGGTATGAGGGAAATTCCAGCGTAAAGGAAAGCGGAGCTGGCGCTGCGAATTTGGAAATATATGCGGGAAGTTATTTTAAAATGGAACTATTAGGCGGAGCGGAGCTGAATTTTAACAATGGGAAATTAATATGGCGCGCAAAAGCTTTCGGGGGATATTTGTTATCTGGGAGCAGACCGTCTTTTAAAGGAAGATTTGCAGACAGCGGGGAAAAAATAGAGATATACGGAAGCGAGAGGGGAAGTTTGGGGGCTGGAATTTCTTGGGGAGCTGAATACAAAATAACGAATCAGATAAACGCATACTTAAATCTTACATTTGACGCTGCTGAAAGATACAGCGGGTATTACGGACAGGTTGGCGCGTCATACAGATTTGGATTTGAAAGCGAAGATGATGAGGAAAGCGGAGCGGAAATTGCGCAGGATACAAAACAAAAAGGTCATAGCGATGAAGTAATGGCGGTTTTAAACGAAAGCGGAGCTGACGAAATATGGGACGTTAACCGAGCGGGAGAAAAAGTGAGTTTGACGGGCGCGGCGTCAATGAAATTAAAAGTAAAAGAGGGCAGTCATATAAATATGCTGACTTTTGAGCAAAAAGTTTATGTTTTTTCAAAAACATCCGACGCCGCCGCAAATAATTTTTACAATAAACTAAAAGCCGCAGGAGCAGAGATAGAACCCTCCGATTTGAAAAAAATTGACGGAGTTGATTTGGAAAAATAATCAACAAATGCAGCTAAGCAGCTAGGCGGCTGGGCGGCTAGGTAACGACAAAGACGGATGTATAGAGGCATGGCAACAGCAGAACGAGATTGCGGGTCAAGCCCGCAATGACGGCAACAGGCAGTTGGGCAACGACAGATTGCGGGTCAAGCCCGCAATGACGGCAACAGGCGGCTGGGCAGAGACAAACGCCTAACCGCTTAATTGCGAGTTTTTTGCAGGTCTCAAATAAAAAAAGCTTAAAGGGCTTTTTTTAATATCGCAATTCTATTGTTGTTTCTTTTCTTCTTTTTTGCGCGGAATTCTTTTTTTGGAATAACTCACTTTTATAGTTTCTGTAGGAAGACCTATATTATTTAACAAGTCTAAAAACGGGTCGGGGTCAAGCTCTTCAACATTTGCCATAGTCTTTACATCCCAGTCGCCTCTTGCTACTAAAATCGCGGCGGCTACCGCAGGAACGCCCGCCGTATAGCTTATTGCTTGGCTCTCAACTTCTTCATAACAGGTTTTGTGGTCGCAGACATTGTAAATAAAAAGCTCTTTTTTGCGTCCGTCTTTCGTTCCGACTATTAAATCGCCGATACAAGTGTTTCCCGTATAATTTGGCGCGAGAGTTTTAGGGTCGGGCAGGCAGGCTTTTACTACTTTTAAAGGCACTACTTCTAAGCCTTCGGCAGTTTTTACGGGCTTTTCCGAAAGCAATCCTATATTTTTCAAAATTGTAAAAACGTTTATATAATGGTCGCTAAATCCCATCCAAAACCTTACGGAGTTTGCGTCCATATTTTTTGAAAGAGAATGTATTTCGTCATGTCCCGTAAGATATATAGTTTGTTTGCCTACTACGGGAAAATCGTAAATTTTCTTTTCGCTGTGAACGGGCATTTCAACCCATTTTCTGTCTATGTAAGTCCAAACTTTATGAAATTCTCTGAAATTTATCTCGGGGTCAAAGTTAGTGGCGAAATATTTTCCGTGCGAGCCGGCGTTTACGTCCATAATATCTATAGCGTCAATCGTATCAAAAAAATGTTTCTTTGCGTAAGCCGCGTAGGCGTTCACAACGCCGGGGTCAAAGCCCGCTCCCAAAATCGCCGTAACGCCTTTCTGCGCGCAGCGGTCTTTGCGTTTCCATTCGTAATTTGCATACCACGGCGGGTTTTCGCAAACTTTGTTCGGCTCTTCGTGTATGGCGGTGTCTATGTAAGCCGCGCCCGTTTCTATGCAGGCTTCAAGTATTGACATATTGCAAAACGCCGACGCTAAATTTACGGCGATTGAAACGTCTAATTTTTTTATCAGCTTAACGGTCTCCGCGACGTTTAAAGCGTCTATTCTTGCCGCCTGAATTTTCTTTGACGGATCTTTATAATTGTTTTTTCTTTCTATGCTTTCTAAAATATCGTGGCAAGCGTCCAAAGAGCGCGACGCTATGTAAAGGTTTCCGAACAAATCGTTGTTTTGCGCAAGTTTGTGCGCCGCAACATGCGCCACGCCGCCAGCGCCAACAAGAAGAACGTTTCTTTTCATTTTTTTACCGCCTCGTCTAAAATTTTGAAAATACAAAAGCGCGCGTCTCTAAAAAACTTAAATCCCATTAATATTTACAGGCTTACAGGCAAACCCTAGCCGATTGAGGGATAGAAAGCGGGCTAGGGTCTACGATAAACTTTTCACAAAATCTTTATAATCAAATTGTCTGACTAGCTCTATTTTTCCGTTAAGCCGTTTTACCGCTATAGACGGCATTTTGACGCCGTTAAACCAATTTTTCTTTACCATAGTGTATCCTGCGGCGTCTGAAAAACGTATTTTAGAACCGACTTTTAATTTTCGCGCGATTTTATAAGTTCCAAAAACGTCGCCCGCCAAACATGAGCGTCCCGCTATTATATATTCGTTAGAACCTTTTTTCTCGTTAAGTTTTGCGCGTTCCCTGTAAATAAGCAGGTCTAAAGTATGCGCTTCCGTCGAAGCGTCGACTATAGCTATATTTTTTTCGTTTTTTACGACGTCTAAAACCGTAGTCGCAAGCTCGCAGCATTTCGTAACTGCCGCTTCGCCGGGTTCAAGATAAACCTGAACGTTGAACTTTTGCGAAAACTCTTTTAACTTTGCGCAAAACCGGGCAAGAGGGTATCCGTCTTTTGTGAACGATATTCCTCCGCCCAGACTTACCCAATTTATTTTTTGTAAAACCTTTTCGTATTTTTTTGAAATAAAATCAAGCATTTTTGAAAAAGCGGCGAAATCTTCGTTTTCGCAATTGTAATGAAACATTACACCGTCTATTTTATTTAACGCAGACATCGCTTCTTTTACGTCAAATACGCCAAGCCGCGAATATTTCCTAGACGGGTCCGCCAAATCAAAATGCGAATAACTTACCGACGGATTTATGCGAAGACCGACTTTTAAATTTTTTACGTCTTTATAAAACCGCTTTAACTGCGACGCCGAATTAAAAATAATTTTATCGGAAATTTTTTTAAGCCCGTCTATGTCTTCTTTAGAATAAGCTACGCTAAACGCATGCGTTTCTTTGCCAAACATCTCGGCTCCGAGCTTTGCTTCGTAAAGCGAAGAGCTTGTAGTCCCGTCCATATATTTTGACATAAGACTAAAAACGGCGGGAGTTGAAAAACATTTTAAAGCCAATACTGTCTTTGCTCCTGAATTTTTGCGCAAATATTCTATTTTTTTTAAATTGCCAAGCAGCGCGCGTTCGTCTATTAAATAATAAGGCGTTTGAAGAATCATTTAAAACTCCAGTATTTGCAAGCTATGCGCGTTTATTTTAAGACATAAAATTTACGGTTTCTAGCATTACAGGCTTTTATATGCGCTTTTTAACGAAATAGACGTATTTGTTTTATGCAATCAAAAAACAGTTTTTTATTATAGCATATTTAAAAATTCCGCTGTTTTTTTATGGAACCCCTTGCGGCATAAAAAACGGCTCTCTCTTCAAACGTAAAACGAAGAGAGAGCCGTAAAATATTTTATCAGTTTTGCATTTTTACTTTTTTATTGCCCTTGCCAAAATTTAACGCATATTCCGCCGTAAACAGCCGCGCCCGGCATAGGATAATCCGCAGTGAGTTCGTATTTAGAATCTCCGACGTTAATTCCCTTAATCCACAAACTTAAATATTCGTTTGCGGTATAATTTAAATTAAAGTCAAATGTGAAAAAACCGTCAAGTTTTACAGTGTTTGCGGCGTTTGTAAAAACTTTGTCTTTATAATAAACCGAAGCTGACAATGACAAATTCTCTATCGGTTTAAACGTTAAAGAGTAGTTCAAAGTATGCGCCGCTCTGTATGGCAGTTCTTTTTTTGTAGACGCGTCTTTTGCGTTAAGATACGTGTAATTTAGCTTGTGAGAAAGAATAGAATTTATAATATGTCCTCCCTCTAGTTCAACGCCGTATTGACGGGCTTTGTCAAGGTTTTTTACGCGGGTTTCCCAAGTAAGCGGGTCGTATTCCCAAGCTATTAAATCTTTGCTGTCAATAAAAAAAGCCGTCGCGGAAAATCTTATTTTCTGTCTTGAATACTCAAATCCGAAATCGCCCGAAACGCCATGTTCGGGCTTTAAATCGGGGTTGCCATACATACTATACGACGGCTGATTCCAGTAAAGTTCCGTAAAAGCGGGCGCGCGCCACACCTTGCCCGCGTTTGCCGAAAACTTT
>JAISLV010000160.1 GCA_031277075.1 Endomicrobium sp.
GAATGTCTTCAATTGTATTTTTCTTAAGCATTTCTTTGAAACGGGCTTCGTGTTTGGGCAATCCTTCCGTGATTATTTTTTCATATTTATCTATAAATTCGCCGATATACTCTATCGCAACGGATAATTCCATAGCGTCTGCGGGAAACTCTTTTTTGTAATTTTGCATTTCTTTTATAATGTTGTTGCTCGTCTCTTCCATTTTTTTTGTCAATTTGTCTTTTTCGCCGTTTTTCGCAAGATATTGATTTTGTAAATCTTGGCGCGTTTTATCTATGTTTTTAAACGTCAGAGGAATTTTTTCCAACAGGGCGTCTATTTTTGGATAAAATTCGGCTATTTCTTGCGAAGCGGCGGGTATTAATTTACAATTATTTATTTCTTCGCTGTAATCTTCAATTTTTCCTTTCAGCTTTCCTCTTTTTTCAGTTTTTGAATTTTGTTCTTGCGTAAGTTTGTTAATTTCATTATTTAACTTTGCAAGATTATCTTGCAGCAATTTCAAAATATCGCTGCTTGCCTCTATCTCAAACTTTTCGCGGTTCAACTCGTCTATTTTTTTTGATTCGTCTTGCCAATTTAACTCATTCCAATTTTTATAGAAAAGCAAATTGCTTAAATTACTCCTAATTTCATCTGCTGCCTTTATTTCGGCGTTCAATTCTTCTATTTCCATATCAATAGCGTTTTTTCGTTTCAGGTTATTTTCTAATTCTTGCTCTAGCGCTTTTATTTTTTCAACATTAGACCAACCCAAAACAAATTTTGTTCTGTCCCATAATCCGCGACGGTCGTCTTTAGTGTGTTTTTTGCCTTTTTTGTATTGTCCCTCTATAGTTATGGCGTCTTGGCGTATCGTTTGAAATTCTTCCATAGAAACGCATCGCAGATTAAAATGCCGTTCCAAATCGGCGCGCAGCCAATCTTCAAAGAGAGAATTATTTTTTATTTCAATTTTATTTACCGCCGAATCCTGCGTAATTTCGTTTTGATTTCTGCGTTGAAAATTTTGCGGAACGGGGAAATAATCTAATTTTACGCCTCTTTGATTTTTGTCTGACAATGTTTTTGCATTGATATAGCCGCTAACTTGCGTATAATCTTTTGCAGGAACTAATAAACTAACGCCGAAACCGTGCAATAATCTTTCTAACGCCCCTTCCCATTGTTTTTCTTCGTCTCTTACTTTTATCAGTTCTCCTACAAAAGGGATTTCGGCTTCGTCAATTTTTAAATCGTCTATTAACTGTTGACGAACGTCTAAAAGCGTTAGCGGAATTTGATTTTTACGATTTCGCAGAGAACTTAATTCTATTTGTATTTTTTTTACAATTTCTTGCGCAACGTTTAAATCTGTAGTCTGTTTATTGAGTTTTTTTCTATTTATTTCGCAGCTTTCTTTTAATGATTCTATTTTTTCTTGCGCCGCTTTAAAATTTTGATGAAAATCGTCATCAGTATCGGCGATAGGCAAACCGCAAAGAGACAATAAATCGCTATACTCTTTATATTTTTCATTTTTAGCGGTTTTTGCGGTTTCGCGGCGTTCTATTTCTTTGGCAATTTCTTCTAATCTTGCGCCGTTGTTAACCTTAATATCCGTCTCTATTTGAATTTTCGTTTCATTTTTGGAGTTCAATTCGGCTTGAATTGAACTTATTTGATTGTCAAGCTGGTCTAATTGCGTTTGGCAAGATTTGATTTCTACTTCAAGCAGAGTAATTTTTTTACTTGCAAAATAACTGTCAATAGCGGAAATGATATTGTCAATTTCTTCTATTTGCCGTTTATATGTGTTGTAATTTTTGTTTAAATCAACCAATGGAAACAAGATTTCCATTTGTTTTTTTACTTCTTTTACGGCATTATACGCCTCGTTTAAATCGTTAAAGCGTTTTTTTAATTCCTCAATTTGAGTTTTTACGTCGGGTTGCTCTAACATTTGTTCGCGCACAAATGAAGTTAAACTATTTACCGATTTCATAGAAACGGTTTGATAAAACAAATCGACGGCTTTTTCAGACTTCATTCCAAATAAACGCCTGAATTTTTGGCTGTATTCTGAAAAATTATCGCCGGCGTATTCAATGTTTGGAAGATTTTTTATTCTTTGTTTTAAGCTCTTGGCGTCTTCAATATTTTCAAACGTTTCTTTTATCCTAAGCGCTTTTGAGCTGATAATAAGCAATTTTTGCGTTTTGTCATTTTCTATCCAAAATACTTGCGCTAAAGTAATGTCGGAGGAATATCCAACATTGCAAAAATTGGCGAGTATAACTGAAAAAGCCGCGTCGTTTGCTTTAAGCAATTGATTTATTTCTTCAAATGTCATGGCTGTATTTTTTGCAAAACTTCGGTTTATTCTAGTCTGCAAACCCGTTTGCTTTTCCCAAATTTTACAATAAGCGGCAACGGCATAATTTTTTTGTCTTTCCCGCTAAAGCCGCTTTTGAATTATAGCATTTATACAATTTTTTACGATTTTCTGTTCTTAATACTTTAAAATTTAACGTTTCCTATAATATTGTTTTGTTTTACGTTTTCAGTTCTCACCAATACTCTTTTGTGAGTTTGATTTTTAGAGCTGTAATGCGTGAAAATGTCCAAATACAAAGTTGTAGCTCCGCTTAGGCTTTGTCTGCGGTCGCTGAAATTATTTGTAAATATTTCGTAATCGCCCGCCATAGCTTTTTTGAGCATAAATTCTTCAGGTCCAAACCCTTGCGTTAAATCGGGCGAAACTCTGCCGCCTATTCTTGTATTTCTATTTGAATAATACGCTTCTTCGCCGCTAGGGTCTTTTACGTGAATGTCTATGTCGGTATTATCGGTATTCCAGCCTAAAACTATTCTTAAATCAACGGGCATATTAAAAATAAGCTCTTTGTTTATTTTTGATAAGTTCAACTTAGGGCTTAACGATATTAAGTTGTTCATTTCAACGAAAACTATTTGTTTAACGCTGTTAAACCTACCCCAAAATCCCGCGAGAACTTTATAAAAATATTCAAGCGCTTTTTGATATTGTTTGTTCGCTTGATAAGCTAAAGCTAAATCTCTATAGCTTTGAGGGTCTTCGCCTCTGAGCTTTATAATTTTTATAAAAAGCTCTATGGCGTAATCGTAATTGTCTATCTCCATAAGTTTATACGCCGCCGTTCTTAAAAGTTCATAGCTGTCTAAACGCATTTCTGCAATATTAGATAAAATCAAAAGCGCTTTGTCGTTAAGTTTGCGGCGTATAAATTCGTCGGCAACGTCAAAATAAAACGAGGGCTGGTCATCGTATCCTTTTTTGAGTTTTAAGTAGTCGTTATAAAGTTCGCCGTCGGTTGAAGATTTTAGTATTTTCATATACGGAGTTTGCGGGTCCCATGCTTTTATCTGCACAACGGCTGCTGTATTGTCTGCAGCTTGAGGTTTCAAACTGCTTGCTCGGTCTGTAATTTCCGCATCTATACTAACCATATCCCTAGCTATAGAAGGCGCGCTTGCGCTTTTAACTCTGCGGGTTTCCTCTTTAATTTTCATCAACGCAATTTCGTTTTTTCTTTCTGTTTCCCGCGTATTTCGTATTTCAGAAACGTCCGCGTCGGCTTCCTCGTAAAATACGTCCGTTCGGCTAAGCGGCTGGTCTGAAACGGCTTGCTCTTGGTCGTTAGCGCGCAATTTTTCAAAAGGTTTCGGCGGTTTGCTTTGCTCGTAATCTTTCTTCCACCAGTTTTTAATTTCCTGCGCTTGCGCTATAGCGTTTGCAATATTGTCTTTTTGCGTATTGTCTTTCTGAATTTTATATCGGCTTAAAATACTGTTGTATTGCGCAAGAAGTTCTTGCGGAGGAGTTATTTTGTAGTCGACATAATCTTGAACGTTTTCTAAAACTAAAAGCGAAGTGAAATCTGTAACAAGGCGATATTCTTTGGCAAGTTTAACAATTTCCTCTTCATTCTTTTCAGAATCAAGTTCAAGCTCTCTTATTTTTGTCTGCGCCCAAAGCCTTGCCACCGCAGGATTTACGCCTGCGGCTTTAACCGTTATTTTCCTTGTAGCCGTTATATCTTTTTTATTGTATCCGAAAGTTATCGTTATATCCGCCAAAGGCGCGGTTAAAACGCCCGCCAAAGTTAGATTTTCGCCTATTTGCGTTCCTTCAAGCGGGAAAACTTCTTTGACTTTACTTTTATCGTAAGAATAAGAAATAAGTTTCAGCGTTTGTTTAAGAAGTCTGTTTAAAGCGTCTTGCGGAGTTAGCGAATTTAAATTTATAAAACTTCCGCCGCTTTTGCGCGCGGCGTTTATAAGATTTGCGCGGTTAAATTCAGGCGAAGAATTTATTGAATATACCGGCGTGTCTGAAACTTTGAAAGCCGCGTTTGAAAATGTGTTGACGCCGTCTGAAAATAACAGTATTTCGTCTGCGTCTGAAATTTTATCAAAACCCGAAATGTCGGTCGCGCCGTCGTAGTTTAAATTGTCTATTTCTTTTTTAAGCGCAGACCAATCGCCGCCTTTAACGCTGAAAGTTTTAGGTTTTTGCGGCTTTAAATTAAAAGTTATAAAAATTATTTCAACGTTTGACAATTTTTTAAAATAGCCGTCTAGGAGTTTTTGCTCTTTTTCAATATCTCTTTTTGCCCCAGATAGCGAAGAATCCCAAAGTATCGCTATTTTTTTAGGAAGGACTTTATCTTTTGCCGCCGCCGCAACGCTAATATCCGAATAAAAGAAAGTTTTGTCCCCTTCAGTATGCGTAAAAATTTGTTCGTCCGCAGGCTTTTGAATTTCAAAACCGACATTGTTTTTTAATAAATAGTCGTTTTGCGAAAAATTTAGCTGCGAAACGTTTGAAGATGCGTTTTTAGATAATTTCAAATCCCCCGTAATTTTTGGGTCAAAAGCCAAACTTTGAAATTTTGCGTTAAAAGAAAAATTTATAGTTTGGTTAAACGTTAAAGGAAGATTATATATGTAAGCGTTATTTTTTGTTTGAAGCGGCTCTTCTATTGTAATTTTTATTCTTCTTGTATTGTTTGGGTTAAACGGATAAATTCTTGTTTTAAATTGATTGCCTGCGGTTTTTTCAACAAGACCCGGGTCTACGCCTCTTCTAACTATAGCTTCAAAAGTTTGACGAGCTTTTTGTTTTTCAACGGCTACGCCGTCTCTCAACTTTCCATTAATGTCTAAAGCTATTGCGGAAACGTTTTGACTTTCGCCTAAAGGCATAATAAATTCGCCTTCCATTATCGCTTGATTAGGATTAAAAAAAGTCATATCGTAAGTTGTAAGCGCAAGATTTCCCGTAATTTCAACGTCAATTTTTAAATCGCGCAAAACGATAGGCTGTTTGTCGTTAGAAACTATTATGCGGGGTATTCTTTCAATGATAACTACTCTGTCAGCCGCAGGCGGCGTATTTGAAGAAGAAAGTTTTTGAAACCCTGAATTTTGAGCAAAAGCCTGTCCGCAAAATAAAACGACGACAATCAAAGCTAAACATTTTTTCATTGTCTTCCTCTTTGTTGCGTTCCGCTTTGGCGGAAACATTAATTTTTTACATATTTACAATATTGCAAATACAAAATAAACCGCAATCCATAAACAGACTATTACTTTTAAACCTGTAGCGCATAAAAAACCGACGAAAGTTCCAAAAGCGGATTTTAAAGATTTTTTCGCAGACGACCCTGTAATAATTTCTGCCGCAAAAGCCCCTAAAAACGGACAAAGTATAATTCCAAACGGCAAAAAAAACAATCCGATTATAGTTCCTGCTACTGCTCCTACAATTCCAGCGGTAGACCCGCCGAACTTTTTTGCGCCCCAAGCCTGAAGCAAATATTCCAAAAGAGTCATTATCAAAATTATTACCGCAAAAGCCGACGCCCAATACCAAGAAACATTATTTCCAAATTGCGTTATTTTAATCAGAAGAATTGACAATAAACATATAGGAGGACCCGGCAAAACAGGAAGGAAACAGCCTAGAAAACCCGTAAATAACAATAAAATGCAGATAATGAGAATAAAAATGTCCATTTGCGTATTATAACATATATTAGCCGCCGATTTTAGAGACGCCTTAATATGCGTTTTGCATTTCTGCAAAAATTTGTCAAAATTTGTTTTCTGCGACGAAATCTTGTAAAATAAACGAAAATGAAAAGAATAATTTATTATCCTATTTTTATAGTCTTTGCGGCGGTTATAGTTTTTAGCGTTACGTATTATAAAATCTCAAATCTGCAATATTTTCCCGAGCCGGCGCAGCTTGAGCTTGACATTGAAAAAATAACGTTTGAGCAAGGCGACATACCCGCAAAAACTTTTTCAAAAACAAGAATTCCCGAAAATGAAGCGGCGGCGATAATTAAAGCGTTGTCAAAAACGGCAAATCTAAAAAACGTAAAACCGGGCGATTTTTACGAGGTTTTATATGACGAACTCGGCTCTTGGAAAGCCGTTTGGTTTTATCCTTACGGCGAAGATTTTTTCTCTGTAACAAAAAACGGCGACGGAGTTGTAACAGCCGCAAAGAAAAAACTCAAAAGTTTTGTCGCGCAAAAGCAGTTTTCAGGCAAAATAGAATCGTCTCTGTGGGACGCGATGTCTTCTCAAGGCGTTTTGCCTTCGATAATTATGTCTTTTACGGAAATTTTTGAATCGCAGATAGATTTTGTCACAGACTCAAGGGTCGGAGACGAATTTAAAGTCATCTACGAAACAAAAGAGGTTATAAAAAAAGGAACCGTTCTTTCGGCAAGAATTACCTCCGCAAAATATAAGACCGGCGCAAAAATTTACGACGCTTTTTATTTTAAGCCTGAAAAAGGCTACGCAGGATACTACGACAAAAACGGAATGTCGGTAAGAAGCGCGTTTTTAAAAGCTCCTCTGCAATACAAAAGAATAAGCTCTTATTTTTCTATGGCAAGGAAACACCCGATATTTAAAATTGAAAGACCGCATCAGGGCATAGATTACGCCGCTCCTACGGGAACGCCTGTTTCCGCAATCGGAAACGGCATTGTAAAAAGCGCAAAGCGTTCAGGCGGGTATGGAAACCTTATAATAATAAAACATATCAACGGCTACGAAACTTATTACGGACACCTTTCAAAATATGCAAAAGGAATAAAAAAAGGCGTTTCCGTAGCCAAAGGCGAAGTTATAGGATACGTCGGACAGACGGGAACCGCCACAGGTCCGCATTTAGATTTTAGAATTATGCGCTACGGGAAATTTTTTGATTTTCTCTCTATGAAACAGCGTCCCGCCAATTCTCTTTACGGACAAGACAAGAAAAAGTTTTTAAGATTGATAGACGACTACGTTGAATTTTAAAAACGCTGACAAAAGCGTTTTTCCCTCAGCAGTATTTTTCTTGTAGCTAAAAATCTAAGAACCTTAGCGGCTTGCCCTGCCTTTGGGCGTCTTGCAAAAACCTATAATGTACGTAATTGCCGCAAATTTTACGGCAGTTCAAAGAAGAAAATGAAGATCGCCCTAAGAGCAAGGACGACAAACTTTTTTATGCCCAAATGCCGCAGAGACAATGTCACAAAGCGCAAGGCTTGGACGGGCATTAGGGTTTTTAGAGACGCCCAACGGTAGTTTTTTCCTGCAGATTTTTAACATTAGAAATTTTTTTTGCAGATGAAAGAAAAAGACAATTATTTTTTGCATATAAAACAAATAATAGATCCTTTATTCCATATAGTTGCTTCATTATATTCGGTTTTAAATTTTTCAGTAATTTCGTTTTCATTATAAAATGGCGGCATGAATGTTCCATTATTCACAAAGATATTCTTTATAAACCAATCTGTTCTTCTAACTTTTCCTTTTATGTAAAAACACCCTATAAACAATCCATTGTTTTTTAATACGCGGTTTATTTCAAAAAATGCTTTTTCTTTATCGGGGAAAGCATGAAACCCATTCATGGATAAAACAGCGTCAAAAGTTTCATTCTCAAAGGGTATATTTCCTACATCGCCCTGTTTACATTCTATATTGTTTATATTATTATCCTCAAATCGTTTTTTTGCTATATCCAGCATATCTTTTGAATAGTCCATACATATAATTTGCGCATTTTTTATTTTCAAATATTTTTTATATGTCAATATTCCTGTTCCCGCAGGAATATCCAATATTTTCCCGATAAAATCATCCGGTATATTTTCAAGTAATTTTATTGAATATTCTTTATCGGTAAATCCCCAAACAATTTTTGCGATTATTTTAAACAATGGTTTTTCCGATAACATATAATCGTCATAGATATTTGAGACAGATTTATATCCTGTGTTTATTACATCATTTTTCATAATATCTTTTCCTGCGTTTTCCTAAACCCTAACGCCCGTCCAAGCCTTGCGCCTTGTGACATTGTCTCTGCGGCATTTGGGCGTCAGAAAGTTTGTCGTCCTTGCTCTTAGGACGCCATTCATTTTCTTCTTTGAACTGCCGTAAAATTTGCGGCAATTACGTACATTATAGGTTTTTGCAAGACGCCCAAAGGGGAATTTAATGACAGAAGTAAATACAAACGACAAATATCTCGTCGCTAATGCGATACCATTTTTCTTAAAAAGAGGAATAAAAGCGATGTGAGATCATTTTTGAAAGGAAAAACCGGCGGATAGGAAAGGGGTTTGTCCTATCCGCCGTGCCGCAAAATTTTATATGCTTAAAAACTTATCTGCGTTCTTATGCCAAAAGCAAACGCGCTGTCTATTGAGTCGCCTTCGTCGTCTATAATATTGCCGCCGAAAGGTTTTGACACATACTGCAAAACAGGCGTAAGCGCTATATTGTCTGCAAGCGC
>JAISLV010000162.1 GCA_031277075.1 Endomicrobium sp.
ACTCAAATGCCAAGGGATATTCCCGCAGGCACGCTAAGCCAAATAGGAACTTTTATCGTCCACCGTCTCATCAACGATAAAGACAAACAAGTTATAGAAAACGCCGCTTCAAGCGCGGGCAAAAACGCGCTGTCTTTTTTGCCGTCTCTAGGCGAAGGCGAAGCTCTGCTTATAGGCGTAGACTTTCAAATGCCGCTTTTAATAAAAATAAATAAACCCAAAACCCCTCCGACGTCTGAAACCCCAGACTTAAAAAGCAAACAGCAACTTATTTGGCGTCTCTAAAACCCGCCTTGTCGTCGCCCAAAACTGACGCGAACGCGTCGCCCAAAACTGACGCGAAGCGTCACCCTGAACTTGTTTCAGGGTCTCTTTCAGGGTCTCTTTCAGGGTCTCTTTCAAGGTCTGTCTTTGCCTATTACCCCAAACTTAGTCGCGGCGGCAGTCCCGTTTAACGAGCTGTTGTTTGCCGCTATTATTGCCAGTCTGTTTTTTTGCCGAAAGGCGTGGTTGGTATTTTGTCTCCAAATGTTATGTTTTTTGGCATTTCGTGGGCGGTTAAGACGCGTTCCATATATTTATGCAGTTCTTTTTTTGCCAGTTCTATTGCGGCTGCGTTTTTTAAAACGATAAACGCTTTTAAGCGTTCGCCTCCTAAGCGAACCGCCGCGTCTTTTACCAAAGGGTTTTGTTTTAAAATATCGGCTACTTTTGACGGATAAACGTTTACGCCCGCAACCTGAACGGCGCTGTCTTTTCTTCCGCTTACCCTGAAAACCCTTTCGCTTTCAAAAGTTATAATATCGGGCATTTCAATTTTCAAATCCGTCCGTTTTCTAATCACAATTTCGCCTTTTGCGTCAATATCCCAGTAAGGAAGAAGAGTAAAAGGCGCAAAGGCTTTTTCGCGGTAAGCTATAGCGCCCGCTTCTGAAGCTCCGTAAATTTCTATCAGGCGTTTTGCTCCGTTTTTATAAATTTTTTCTATCAGCTCGTCGGGGCAGGGCGCGGTTGAAGTTAAAATTGTAACGCCTTTTGGAAACTTAAAATCTAACTCCATAAGATATTTTAAAAATAAAGGAAACGCCGCCAGCAAATCGTTTTCCTGCAAAAGAGTTCCCCATTCTAAAAATGGAAGCGGGATATGGCGCTTTACGGGGACGTCTAAAAAGCGCGGCGTCTGCAAGCCGAAAATAAAACCGTAAGAATGGTGCGACGGAACTGTTGAAATTATTCTCTCTATATCTCTAAATAAAAATAATAAGCCCTCTACTTCTTCGTTTATCATATCTTTTGAGTGTATGCAGTTTTTAGGAACGCCCGTGCTGCCTGAAGTAAAAAAATTTATCCGAGCATTTTTGTTTAAAGCGTTAAAACATTGTTCTTCAATAGTCAAAGCGGTCGCGGGGACGGAAGAATCTACCGATTTTTTATTATCAACTTCGTTTCCTTGACCATCGGCAAAATCTTCTTGCGCCGCGCAGAGCAGTTTTAATCCTTCGTAAATTTTTGGGAGTTTATCTTTCGGCGCGCGTTCAAGCAGTTCTTTTGCCGAATGGTTTTCGAAAACGGATAAAATGTCGCTTTTATCGCCGGCAAGATAAGTTTTTATATAATCGCAGACAATGCGGGACGCTTCGTCTTTTAAAATAAAAGGCGCAAATTCTCTTGCGGCGTTAAACGCTTGCCGCGACGGATTAAACTCGTCTAAAGCGGAAGAATTGACCGCAAAAAAGCGGTCAATTCTTCCGTTCCCCCGACCGCTTTTATAAGATAACAAAAAAGCCGCGGCGGCGGGACGTTCAAAAACTTTGTCTCCGTATTCTTTTAAAACTGCGGGATTTATTTCGTCTGCGGCGCATAAAAGAATTTCTTTGCATTTTTTAGATTTTAGCAGACAATAGGCTGTCGTTAAAGCCGTATTAAAAGAGGACGCGCCGTCGCTTACGCTCAAGCAGACGCCTTGCAAATTTAAAAGCGCTGTCACAGCCGTCTCTAAAGCGTTATGCACGGAAGAAGAAAAAGCCAAAGGCGACGCCAACTCGTCGCCGTAATCTATAATTCCGTCCATAAAAGCGCAAGTTTGCGCCGTTGCGCCTTTCCCTGTGGCTATTATGAGACCCGTGTCTTTTTTTTCGGCGGTTAAAATATCTTTGCCGCCTGCGGCGTTTGCGCCGACAAGCGCTTGAGCGGCGGCGCATAAAACGAGCTTTTGCAAATTGTCTAGTCTGCGCAATTGTTTGGGCTGAAAAAAATCGTTTAATTTTTGAGCGTCAGCGGCATATACCGCGTTTTTAATTGACAATCCGTTCACCGTTTGCTCCCTGCGGCGTCTTTAAAAAACTAACGCATAAAAAATATTTACCGGCGGCAAAAACGCCGCCTAGCGCGCCTGCGCTTTGAGATTTTATCATAGCGTTCATTCGTCTGCCGCCTGCTGACAGCCTTTTAAAATTATCGCCGCATTGCAGCCTCCGAAAGCTAAAGAAGTTGAAATCGCGGCTTTCGTTTTATCTGTCAAAGTCTCTTTATCAACAGGGCAGAGACCTAAAGTTTCGTCGGGAGTTTGAAAATTTTTTGTTTTTGGAATCTTTCCTTCGTTGAGGCATATCAAAGATAAGCACGCTTCAACCGCGCCCGCCGCGCCTAAAGTATGCCCCGTAAGACCTTTTGTCGCGCAAACTGGAACGCCGCTTAATAAGGAGTTAAAAACTTTAGCTTCGGCGGCGTCGTTATCTTTTGTTCCCGTAGCGTGCGCGTTTATAAAAGCGATATCTCTGCTTGTAAGAGCGGCTTCGTTCATAGCCGATAAAAGAGCTTTGCTCAATCCTCTGCCGTTAGGTTCGGGCGACGTTGCGTGATAAGCGTCTGCGCCATTGCCGTAGCCGAGCAGAGTTCCGATACTTTTTAAATTGCGTTGGCGGGCGAACTTTTCTGAGGTCATAATAAAAACGCCCGCTGCCTCGCCAAGATTTATTCCGTTTCTGTTTTTGTCAAAAGGTTTGCAAGGCTGGCGGCTTGCTATCATAAGTTTTATAAAACCCGTATATGGAATTAAGTTAAGTTCGTCGCAGCCGCCGCAAATAGCGACGTCGCATAAACCGTTTTCTATCCATTGTCCCGCTATGCCTATTGCGTCCGTCCCTGAAGCGCAAGCTGTAACTACAGTTTGCGCAAAAGCGTTTGAAAGGTTGAGATTTTCTATGACTTTTTTGGCGGTTGAATAGCCGATATATTTATTGAGCGGTTCTAAAGAAAGATTTTTGTTTTGTTTCCAACTTTTATAAAAATCAAAACAATTAAAAGAAACGTCGACGGTCGTCCCTATGCAAACGCCCGCGCGGACGGTTTTTAAATCGTCGGGGTTTAAGCCCGCGTTTTCAAACGCTTGCGCCATAGCGGTTCTTAAAAAAAGAAAACTATAACTTTCGTCTTTTTGTTTTTTGAGTAAAAGGTCTTTTGGCGCTTGGAAAACGGGATATTGGTTAAAATATGAAGAGGAAAATCTGTCTGTCGGAAAAGACGCGTCGGCGTTTAAAGAAAAAAGATTTTTTGCGATTTGCGCGGGATTGCCGCCTAAAGAGCAAACGCAGCCCATCCCTAAAATTATCGGTTTCATAATTATCCGTTTGAGTTTTAAATTTTTAATAGCGACGGCGCATAAAAGACAGCGCGTCAATGAGTAAAACGTTCAATTGCGATTATCGCCGCGACGCCTGCAAAAAGAGTTAAAGGCGCAAAACGGTTTTTGCATTTATGAGTTTCGGGTATTAAATCCGAAGCGGCAAGAAACAAGAAAGATCCCGCCGTCAACGACAATAAAGCTCCGAGCGCGCCTTGAGAAATATTTTTAAAAAGCGCAAGTCCTAAAACCGTTCCTATCGGCGTAAAGCAAGCCGTAAGCAGCGAAAACGAAAAAATCTTTTTTGCGCTCGCCCCTGTGTGAACTAAAATGGACGATATCGTAATTCCGTCGGGCAGCTTGTGAAACAAGACCGCAAAAGCCGCAAGAACTCCCGTCCCCGCGTTTGCGCTAAAACCTACGGCTATAATAAGCCCGTCTATAAAAGAGTGCAAAGATAAACCCGCGACTGAAGCGGTGTCGGCGTGAGCAAGACAAGAGTCGTCGTGGCACGGATGAAATAAAATCACATATTGCAAAAAGAACATAAATAAAAAACCGCCCAAAACGTAAAGCAAAGCGGCAGGATTTGCCTCAAGCCCTTCGGGCAGCAAATCTAAAAAAGCCAAAGATATCATAACGCCTGCGGCAAAATTTATTAAAATGATAGAATTTTTTTCAGCCCATCGGTGAAACTTTAAAACAAGAAGCGCCCCCAAAAGAGCCGACGAAGCCGCTATTAAAGAATAAAAAATAGCCATTTGTCCCTCAAAATAAAAAAATTAAAAACCCGCATATTTCCCGCCGCCTGCCGCCAATTCAAAACAATCGTAAAACGACGCGGCAAAGTCCGCCGCCCTGAACTTGTTTCAGCGGCTGTTGTTTTCGCAGTCTGCATTTGGGCATCAGAAAATTTGTCCGTCCTTGCTCTTAGGACGACGAGGCTTGCATTTTCTTCTTTGAACTGCCGCAAAAATTGCGGCAATTACGAGCATTATAGGTTTTTAGAGACGCCCATTGGCGAAACTATAGATACAGCGCTCTAACTTGAACCTATTTCATATTTTCTAAAAATGCCGTTTTCGTCAAACGATATAATCAGCGTTTCGCAATCTATAAAGTTTGGTCCCGTTATGTAATTAATACTTGTTATGCCCGATTGATACAATTGTTTTTTATCTATAAAATCGGAACGGATAATTTTCCCGTTTTCATCAATATCAACTTCTTGAAATACTAAATTGCCGTCTATTGAGTAAAGATAATACGTTTTGTTTTCAGACGCTGCTGAATACGGATCGCCCAAAATACTTATTACTTCTTCTATATTTTTATTTGGGAGAACGTTCTTTACTAAATCTTTTAACATATATTTTCGTAGATTTGAATTGTAAAAATCGGCTTTTTGCCATTTTTCGCCGTTAAATTTATAATAATTTGCTCCTGTAATAAATTCCTTTTCGTTAGTCAACAAAACAATTGCGCAGTTTATCAAAAACATCGCAATCAAAACTAACATAACAGTCTTAGTTACGGCGTATAGTTTTTTTAAAAAGTTATTATTGAAAATTAAAATCAAAATTAAGAGAAAAGCTGACAAAATGATAAAATATACAAATAAAACTAAATACAGAAAAAAATATTCAACCCCCCATATAGGCTTTATATAAATAAAATGCGCCAATACCAAAGGGATAGTAAAAATAAAAGCGACAATAGCTGAGATTGTTTTTATTTTTCCCATTTTTCCGTCGGTTTATCAATGAGTAAAGCATCTTTATGAGCCAAAATTTCATCAATGAACGATTTTATGGAACCGTCGCCGGACTTTAGCAATCTTTCGGCAATCTCTCTGCCAACTCTGTTGTTATGTAAATCCATTTTTCTTCCTTTGTCTTGGGTTGACGGGAGTTCATGGTTTTCAGAAAACTCTTCTGCTTTTTGGGTTCCGATATCTCTTGTCATGAGAGCGTTCCAAAGAGCATGTCTAAAAGCGTCATTTTCGCTATCTTCAGAATTTTTGCCAAATCTCGTCTTTGTATGAAACCAAGCAATTCCCCCGTCTAAAAAGAAAAAGAATAAATCAAGTTTATCATGTATATTATCCTCTATTGATTTATGATCGCCAACATTGAGTCTTGGTATTTTTTTTGACAGTTTTATAAGCAGTTTATCTAATTCGCTTAAAATTTCATCTTTATATTTTTCATATTCTTCATATATTTCTGGCAAATCAAAACCTATAGGTTGAACGTCAGGGCGTAGAGGGTCTAAAAATGCCGCGCAGGTAATGATTTGTGGCGATGCAGAAGTATTGATAAATATTATTTGAGTTTCCGAGAACCCTGAACTTAGAGTTTGGGTAAAAATATCATAACCGTCGGATTTAATAGGATTAACATTATCTATAGGTTTTATTTTTGAAACGAGGGTTTCAATGTTTTTTGCATATGTTTCATATGTATGAGCCGAGCCTTTTGCTAAACTCATTGCATTTATTGCTTCATTATAAAAAGGTATCTGAGCATTTGCAAATTTTGTCAATTGTGATTTTACTTCAGACTTAATTTGATTATTTATTTTTAAATACGACATAGGATCCATTTTTAAAAGAAATGCTTGCTGGTTTATAGGAAGACTTTCAAATTTTACATTATTATTTAAGTTCCATAGCAAAGATTGTTTTTCATGTTTGCTTATAATTCCGAATGCGGCGTTTGTGTATAAAGCAATATCTTTATAAAGCGGGATTTCGGGAGGGCGTTTTCTTAATATAAACTGTTCTTTGCTATTTGGAGACGCTTTCCCTGAATTTAAACAATAGGACTTAGATTTTAAAACAGTTTTGCTGTGAGGCGCAATTGTAAAAGATGCGTCCTTTCTGTTAAATTCAATAGCTCTGAACATTTTTATTTGTTCGCCTAAAAGTTCAAGTTGATTTAAAATATCCTCATATCTGCTTTCAGGAACTTCATTGTCTAATAAAAGATTATTTATAACTTTAATGTTTGCAAGCAATTGCTCGTGGCTAAATTTTGTATAGTCATATTCTCTTTGTTCCGTTACGTTTTCAATGAGTAATCTCTCAAGCGAATTTATTTTCGCGGAACACGAATTTAATAATACGCATAAGCAAAGAAGAAAATATTTTATTTTTGACAAACTTTTCATTTTAGATTTCTACTTTTTATAAAATTGGTATTTCTAAAACAAGTTCTTTTTGTAAAGGCGACGCGCCCCTGAACTTATCTCAGTGTCTGCCGCAGCAGTTTGTCTTTGCCTAGCTGCTCAGGCGCCGCCTTTGCTTTCTTTAAGGGCGTCTATAAAAAACCTAACGCCCGTCCTTGCCTTGCGCCTTGAGACATTGTCT
>JAISLV010000206.1 GCA_031277075.1 Endomicrobium sp.
GCCTTTAGGTTCTATTCCAAGCTCTTTTAACAGCCCAAGCAGAGAATGTCCGTGCGAAGCGCCCGCCGTGACATATGCGGTTTTGCCTTTAAGTTTTTCTTTTATTTTTTCAATTTCAGGCAGCCATTTTTCTTTTTCTTCTTTTAAAAATATCTCAACTTCTTTTTCTTTGCCCGTCATTTTGCCTAATTCTTCAAACCATCTATTTGTAGCGGCTATGCCGTAAGGCGGAGAAACCCGTATTTCAGGGACTCCGTATTCCTGCTCTAAAGCCGCCGCTAAATAAGAGCCGAGCGTAGAGCATATCTGCACTGTGGCTTTTGCTTCGGAAGAAGTTCTTATTTGCGCTACTGTAGAGTAAGGGGTAAGATAATTTGCTTTTAATCCCAATCTTTTAAACCATTGGGCAAAAATATCAGAGCCCCAAAAATTTACTATATTTATTAGGTCGTCTTGTTTTTTTTGAGGTTTTCCGATAAGTTTTCTTGCAATGGCGTGGTAGCCCGCGTCAAAACCCGAAGTCCAAATTTTTGAACGGAACCCTTCGCAAAAAATTGCGACTACGGGAATTCCAAGCTCGCTTTGCGCTTCGTCGGCAATTCCGCCGACGTCGTCGCCTATAATGCCTGAAGCGCAGGTCGTAATTATAAAAATGGCGTTAGGTTTTAGTCTGTTGTAGACTTCTCTGACGGCGTCCGACAATTTTTGATTTCCGCCGTAGACAGTGTCGCTTTCTTCCATATTTGTTGAGAAAATATGCCTTTGCGACGTCTTTTCTACGCCTCTGTGATAGCCGTTGACCCTATAAGTAAAAGCGTATTCCTGCAAGCATCCCGCGCAACCTACAGGACCATGACTTATAGTGACGGCGTCCCGTATTAAAATTGTAGTGCAGGCGGCGTTTGAAGTGGAACACCCCAAGCACTGGCTAAACGTTCTATTTTTATCTTCTAAAGTTTTATTTTTTGACGATATTACAAGCTCTTTTGCCGTTCCTTCAAACCCTGTAATTGACCCTAATCTTGTTTCGCGAACCTGAACTTCAGCCGCGTTTAAATTTATTTTTGACATTTTGATTTCCTTTTAATTGTTAAAAATGTTTATCCCTTGCGCGCAAGTTCTACTTACATAGCAAGGTATAATGTTTTTATTTTTACAATTAAAAGTAGTCAGTTAATGTCCATTTCTATTCTCCAATAAAGCATATCAAGCATATATGTTTTACAACATATTAAAAAATTTGTCAAGTGGGTGTCTATAAAAACCTATAATGTTCGTAATTGCCGCAAATTTTGCGGCAGGTCAAAGAAGAAAATGAAGGGTGTCCTAAGAGCAAGGACGGACAAATTTTCTGATGTAGAAATGCCGCAGAGACAAATGTCTCAAGAGACAATCTCTCAAGGGTCAAGGCTCGGACTGGCATTAGGGTTTTTAGAGACGCACAAACAGGGGAGCGCCAGTTTTTTTTGACTGATAAAGCGGCGTTTTGATATAATAAACAAAATATTTTTAAACGACAGCGGCTTTTATAAAGAGGTTTAAATGCTTTATTCTAAAATGCTTATTCCTACGCTGCGCGAAGCGCCGTCGGACGCGGATATTGTTTCGGCAAAATACATGATTCGTTCAGGGATGATACGCAAAGTTGCTTCCGGGCTTTATGAGTTTTTGCCTTTGGGTTTGCGCGCTTTACGGAAAGTTGAAAAAATTATACGTCAAGAAATGAACGCGGCAGGCGGGCAAGAAGTCTCGCTTCCTCTTGTTTTTCCTAAAGAGCTTTGGCTTGAAACGGGACGGTGGAACGTCTACGGCAAAGAACTTTTTCGCCTGAAAGACAGAAAAGACGCGGAATTTTGTCTTGCTCCTACGGCGGAAGAGGGCATAACGGATTTAGCGCGCAAAGACATAAAATCTTATAAACAACTTCCAGTTATGCTCTATCAATTTGGAGCAAAATTTAGGGACGAAATTCGTCCGCGTTTTGGCATAATGCGGGCGCGTGAATTTTTGATGAAAGACGCTTATTCCTTTCATACAGACGAAGACGATTTAGAAATTTACTATAAAATAATGTATAAGGCGTATACAAATATTTGCAGACGCTGCGGGTTTAATTTCCGCGCTGTTGAGGCGGCGTCAGGCGCGATAGGCGGTTCTTTTTCGCACGAGTTTATGGTTTTAGCCGAAACAGGCGAAGAGGAAATTGCTTACTGCGAATGCGGATACGGAGCAAATACTGAAAAAGCCGAGTGCTTTGAAATTCTATATGCGCCAGAAGACGAAAACGGGCTTGAAGAGATTTATACTCCAAATATCGGTTCCGTTGAAGACGTGTCAAAATTCCTAAATGTAAGCCCTGATAAATTTATAAAGACGATGATTTATGTTTCAGACGGTCAGCCTGTAGCGGTGTTAATCAGAGGGGATTTTGAGGTAAACGAAGTTAAACTTCAATCTTTGCTTGGAAGCATAGAACTATCTTTAGCCGATGAAAAAACTATTGAAAAAGTTTCGGGCGCGCCTTGCGGTTTTGCAGGTCCTGTTAATTTAAAGGGAAAGATAAAAATTATCGCCGATTTATCGGTAATAGGTTTAAAAAACGCCGTAGTCGGAGCAAATAAAAAAGATTATCACATAAAAAACGTCAACTTTCAAAGAGATTATAATTACGATATTAAAGCCGACGTCCGCAAAGCCGTTAAAGGCGGCGTTTGTCCAAAATGCAAAAGCGGCAAAATAGAGTTTGCGCGCGGAATAGAAATAGGACATTGTTTTAAGCTGGGAACTAAGTACTCAAAATCAATGAACGCGGTTTATCTTGACGCAAACAGCAAAGAAAATTTA
>JAISLV010000059.1 GCA_031277075.1 Endomicrobium sp.
CCCCTGCTTTCTTTATCCCTATTTCTACCGCCAATTTCACTGCCTCTTTTTTAAACCCTTCCTCGTATTTCATTCTTCGCCTCCCTTTCCTTTATTTTACCTTTTTTGGGGGGCGTTTCATGACTGTCTTTTTATGATAGCATTCCATTTCAACGTTGACTATCTTAATAGCCCATTTAAAATATCTTGTCAATCAAATATATAATATCATAACATATTAGACCCTTGAGATAAAGGATATAGGCGAGCATTTATCATCCGTATTTTAGGAATAAAATGATATAATAAACAAAAATTTTAGGAGGTATTTTATGAGTAAAACGGACAACGCCGCCGCCGTAATTTTTGACAAAGTAAGCCCGCAAATTTTGGAAGTCATGCCGTATCAATACGAGGGACAAGACATTAACGTCTGCATTGACACCGAAGAGTTCACCTGTTTATGCCCATGGACGGGATTGCCTGATTTTGCCCGCATGTCAATCTGTTATACGCCCGACAAAACCGTTGTCGAACTAAAATCTTTAAAAATGTATTTGCAAAGCTACAGAAATGTCGGAATAGTTCACGAAAGCGCGGTAAACAGCATATTAAACGATTTGGCAGAAATTCTTAAACCAAAATATATGAATGTAGATATGACGTTTCGCATACGCGGCGGGATTACCACTTCAGTAAACGCCGAATATAAAAAAGATTAAAATATTATTTTGCAGCCGCAAGCAGCAACCGTCAATCAAACGCGTTAACGCGGGAATTTTTAGTTTTTAATTCTTAATTTGGAGATATATCTTGTTTTCAAAAAATAACATTCATTTTGTAGGAATAGGCGGGTCTGGAATGTCTGGCATTGCCGAAGTGCTTATCAATTTAGGGCATAACGTTTCAGGCTCGGACTTAAAGAAAACCGAAGTTACAGAACGCTTAAAAAGCATAGGCGCAAAAATTTTTATAGGGCATAGCGCAAAGAACGTTAAGAATTCAGACGTCGTAGTAACTTCAACCGCCGTCGGCAAAGATAACCCTGAAGTTCTTACCGCGTTAAAAAAGAAAATCCCCGTAATCCCAAGGGTGGAAATGCTTGCGGAACTTGCCCGTTTAAAATATTCCGTTACGGTAGCCGGCACGCACGGCAAAACCACCACCACGTCGCTTGCCGCTATGGTTTTAGACGAAGGCGGGCTGAACCCGACCATAGTCGT
The DNA here is from genome assembly GCA_031277075.1 of Endomicrobium sp. Lineage (GTDB taxonomy): Bacteria > Elusimicrobiota > Endomicrobiia > Endomicrobiales > Endomicrobiaceae > JAISLV01. The sequence goes on from JAISLV010000059.1 coordinate 1,203, forward strand.
CGGCGGGCGTTTAAAAAATCTTAAATCGGGCGCGCGTTTAGGAAAAGGGGATTATCTCGTGGCTGAAGCCGACGAAAGCGACGGTTCTTTTTTAAAACTTTCCCCTTTAATTACTATTGTCACCAATATAGACAACGACCATTTAGATTATTACGGCTCGATGGAAAATCTTAAAGAAGCTTTCGTCAAGCACATAAACAGCGTTCCGTTTTACGGAGCGGCTATTATCTGTTCTGACGACGCTTTGGTAAAAGAGATTATTCCTAAAATAAAAAGAAAATATATTGCCTACGGGTTTAACGCAAAAGCCGACATAAGAGCTTTAAACGTGAAAATAGGCAAAAACTGCACGAGCTACGACGTAATTTATATGGGCAAAAAAGCGGGAAAGGTCTGTATAAAAGCGCCCGGAACGCACAATATTTTGAACTCTCTTGCGGCGGCAGGAGCGGGTTTATGGCTTGGCGTTCCTTTTTCCTCCGTCGCAAAAGCAATAAACTCTTTTGACGGCGTAGGCAGACGCCTTGAAATAAAAGGAGAAAAAGACAAAGTGCTTGTGATAGACGATTACGGTCATCACCCTACGGAAGTGGCGGCTACTTTAAGCGCGATTAAAAATTTCTGGCCTAAAAGAAAATTAAAAGTTTTATTCCAGCCTCACAGATATACGAGAACGCAAAATCTCTATAAAGAGTTCGGCAAAAGTTTTTCGTGCGCGGACATCGTAAGCGTTTTAGACATTTACCCTGCGGGAGAAAAACCGCTCAAAGGCGTATCTTCCGAACTGATAATAAAAAGTCTTCAATTAAATAAGACGGCGGTTGAAAAATTTAAGGATTTAAAAAGTTTTTCAAAAGATTTAACCGCAGGCGATATAGTGTTGACGCTTGGCGCGGGCGATGTGTGGAAAAAAGGCGAAGAGCTGCTTGGCGGCGTTTAAACGCCTATTTTAAACATATACGGCTATCGTTTAAAAAACATTCTTATCTTCCGCAAGCATTGAACATAATTTGTATTTATATTACACACACTATGGGCGTCTTGCAAAAAACCATAATGTTTGTAATTTCCGCAATTTTTGCGGCGGCTCAAAGAAAAAAATGCAACCCGCGCCCTAAAAGCAAGGACGGACAAATTTTCTGATGAAGAAACGCCGCAAAAAGTCGGCGGAAACTCTTGACCGCAAAGGGAATTTTATTAAGGGTTTTTGGACGTCCATTTGATTTTAGATATTCTTTCTAACGCTTCTTTGATTCTTGGGACGCCGACGGTTAAAGCAAATCTTACATAGCCTTCCCCGCTTTTGCCCATGCCGTTTCCCGGCGTGCATACTATAGCCGCTTCGTCTAGAAGTTTTGACGCGGCTTGCGCGCTAGTATAGCTATTTGGAACTTTCGCCCAAACGTAGAAAGAGGCTTTCGGCAATTTCACATCCCACCCCAATTTTTGAAGACCTGAAACTAAAACGTCTCTGCGCTCTTTATAAATTTTTCTCGCTTCTTCAACGCAGGATTGAGAGGATGTCAGCGCGGTAATCGCGGCTTCCTGAACGGCTTGAAAAACGCCCGAATCGTAATTGTCTTTAACTTTTGCAATTCCTGCGACAATATCTTTGTTTCCTGCAACCCAGCCTATGCGCCAGCCCGTCATATTGTAAGTTTTTGAAAGCGAATGAAATTCAACGCCTACTTCCTTTGCGCCTTCAATTTCTAAAAAACTTATAGGTTTTTCTTCGTAATAAATTTCGCTGTAAGCTGCGTCTGCGGCGACGATAATATTGTATTTTTTTGCAAAAGCGGCAAGCTCTTCGTAAAACTCTTTTGTCGCTACCGCAGCCGTAGGATTATTAGGATAATTTACAAAAATAATTTTTGCTTTTTTTGCAATATCTTCGGGTATTGCGTTTAAATCGGGCAAATAATTATTTTCTTCTAAAAGCGGCAAAAAATAAGGAACGCCGTCCGTAA
>JAISLV010000065.1 GCA_031277075.1 Endomicrobium sp.
TCAGACGCCGCTATTGACGTGGCGCGTTTTTTATACGCCCGCGACGCCGATATTGCGGCTCTGTCAAAAATTAACCCCTCCGAAGAAGTTTACAAATTATATGTAGACAATAAGCGTGCAAATGTGATTGAAAAAGGCGTTTGGGAACTTTCGTCTGACGGCGGCGCATGGGTAGAACAAATGTCCGCAAAGCCCTCCGTCGAAGTTAAATCCTCAAATTCCGAAAATAACGATATGAACGGTTTTCATTATAAACCGCCGAAACATTTTACATATAAAAGCATACCTCTCTACGATGAAATTACTTTTATAGATTTAAACGGCAATGAAATAATTAAAGCTGTGTCTGCGCAATCGCCTAAAAAATATTATCCTTTAAGCCGTGAAAAAAGAAATGTGTCTAAAAGAGAAAACACTTATATTAAAGCGGAAACGTATTTTGAAGAACTTAAAAAACTAAAACCCGGACAAATTTACGTTTCAGACGTTATAGGCGTATATGTAGGCTCAAATTATATAGGAATGTATACTCCGAAAAATATAGACGCGGCTTCGCTTGAGCGCGGATATGAAATAAAATACGACCCTTTAAACCAAGCGTTTGCGGGAATGGAAAATCCTAACGGGAAACGTTTTGAAGGCATTGTAAGGTGGGCTATGCCTGCAACGGACGCAGGCGGTAAAATAATCGGCTATGTTACAATGGCTTTAAACCACGACCATATAATGGAGTTTGTAGACCACATCACTCCTATGGACGAACGGTATAAGGAATTGCCAAACGCAAACAATGGAAATTACGCTTTTATTTGGGACTATCAATGCCGCAGTATTTGCCACCCCAGACACCATTCCATAGTAGGTTTTGACCCTGAAACGGGCGAAAGACAGATACCTTGGCTTGAAACTTCTATCTATGAAAACTGGAAAAAAAGCGGAATTGAAAAGTGGACTGACTATGTAAAAAATATTCCGGTTTTTGACGCTCAATCGCGCAATAAAAAACCTGCCGCCGAACTTACAAAAAAAGGTCTTGTCGGTCTTGACGGGCGTTATCTTAATAACGCCCCGCAATGCACGGGCTGGATGGATTTAACAAGAGAAGGAGGGTCGGGTTCTTTTTATATACTTTGGAGCGGACTATATAAACTCAATACCGCAGCGGCTATCCCATATTATACAGGGCAATACGCGCCTTCTGAAGCAAACGGCTATTCAAAACGCGGTTTTGGTTTTGTGGCTATAGGCGCAGGAATAGAATATTTTACAAGCCCTGCTGTGAAAACTGAAATAAAATTGGTAAGCGCTATAGAAAACAGTTTGAGAAAAACAGGAGAACATCTTGTAATTACTACGCTGCTTTTAATTGTGGCGGTGGTGTTCATAGCGGTGTGGCTGGCATGGTCTTTGGTTAAAAATATTTCCGTTTTGATTAAAGGAATATCGCGGTTTAGTTCCGGCGAAAGGCAGTTTCGTTTTAATGTAAAAGATAAAGACGAATTCGGCATTTTGGCGGACTCTTTTAACGATATGGCGGACAGAATAACAGAAAGCGCTAAAAATTCTTTAAGCATTGTCAGCATGGATTTAAAAATCGTGTATATGAACAAAGCGGCGTTAATTTTTGTAAATAAAACGCTTGACGAAGTAGTTGGAAAGCATTACGCCGACTACGGCATATACGACATAGATTCGCCGCGTTCCCCTATAAACGCTTTGAAAAAAGGCGACGTTGAAGCTGAAATTTTGTATTTAGATAAGACAAAACAATATTTAAAAGGAAAAGCCGATTATCTTACGGATAAAAGCGGCAAAAAAATCGGATATATCATTGAGATAGTAGACGTTACTGAAATGGTTTTAGAAAAGAATAAAATAGAATAACAGAAAGTTTTGTTTGATAAGATTTTTTCTAATTCTCCAGATATTATTTGGTATGTAGACGCCGACGGGAAATATCTTTCCGTAAATCCGCGTTTTGCGTCTATACACGCAAGACGTCCGTCAGACTTTATAGGTAAAAAAGCGCAGGACATCATTCCGCCTTTGTCGCAAGAGTTTATAGAAAAAAGTTCAGAAAATATTGCAAACGCCTTGTCTTCAAAAGTTCCGCTGTATTTAGAAGAGATAATCCATTTCCCAGACGGACACGTTGAAATATTAGATTCCGTTCTCACGCAAATATACGATGCGAGCGGCGTATTGATGGGGATTTTAGGATTTTCAAGAAATGTCACTAAACGCGTTGAAACTGAAAACAAACTTATAGCCGCGCAGTTTGACCTTGAAAAAGCAGTGAAAGAAGCCAACCGAGCAAATAAGTACAAAAGCGAATTTCTCGCCCGTATGAGCCATGAAATACGCACGCCTATGAACGCGATAATCGGGCTTGCCAACATAGCCAACGACGAGCTGAACTTCATTGACGGCTGCGGACAACATAACGAACGGCTTATAACCGTAAAAAATCATATAGGTCAAATAGAAGTGTCGTCAAAACATTTATTAGGGCTGTTAAACGATATTTTGGATATTTCAAAAATAGAGGCGGGCAAAATAGAACTTTCAAAAGAGGCTTTTGACATAAAGAAGCTCATAAAAACGGCGGATACTATAATAAGACCGCGCTGCGTTGAGAAAGAGATAATTTTTACCGTGCATTCTGACGCTTTTTCTCCGTCCGTATTTTTAAGCGATCCGCTGCGTTTAAATCAGGTGATTATAAATCTTTTGGGAAACGCCGTAAAATTCACTAATGAGTTTGGGGCAATAGATTTTTATATTGAAAAAAAGGAACAAAAGGCGGGCAAAACTTTAATTGAATTCCGCATAAAAGATACGGGTATAGGAATACCGCAAGAGAGCCTTTCGTCTATTTTTAATCCGTTTGAACAAGCAGCCTTAACGACGACTCAGAAATACGGCGGCACGGGGCTTGGACTTTCAATAAGCAAACATATAGTTCAGCTTTTTGGCGGCAATATTTCGGTTAAAAGCAAAATAGGGCAGGGGAGCGAATTTTCTTTTGCAATTTGGCTTGAAGAAGCCAAAGAAGACATAGTTTCTGAAATAGACGCGGCGGCAGCCGAAGGCAAATTTAAAAATAAAAGGGCTTTGATAGTGGACGATATAGCCATTAACAGAATGATAGTGGTTTCTCTATTGCAAAATACGGGCATATCAACGCAGGAAGCGCAAGACGGGCTTGACGCAGTCAACAAGTTTAAAGAATCGCCTGAAAATTTTTACGATATAATTTTTATGGATATTCAAATGCCAAATATGAACGGCTACGAAGCGGCGTCGGCAATAAGGGCGCTTGACCGCCCCGACGCTAAAAATGTAATAATTATCGCTCTTACGGCAAACGCTTTTAAAGAGGATATAGATAAAGCCGTCAACAGCGGTATGAACGGACACATCTCAAAACCCGTAGAAGCGGACAAACTGATAGAAACGCTGATTAAACGCGTAAAACCAGACGGAAAAGACGGCGGAAACGGCGGATAAGCAAAGATAAATACAGAGAAAAACCAATACCTCGTCTTAATTCTTTTGGAAAGTAACGGCAAATAATGCGGCTGTGAAATCATTATATTGACGGCAGACCCTGAAACAAGTTCAGGGTGACGGCAAAGAGTGTTTTTATAGAGGCATTGTGAAATGAAAAAATCAAATTAGTATTTCCGCTATCTTTATAACGCGTCGTTTAAAATATTATCAAGAGCTTGGTCTAGGCTATATTGTATTTTATAGCCGACTTCGGTTGAAAGTTTTGAATTGTCGCCTACAATTACCTTAGGCTGTGTTGTTGGCTCGTTTAAAATTTTAATTAAATCAGGTCTGCCTAATTTTTTTGCTATCGTTAAGGCGTAGTCGGCAAGGGTTATGGCGCGTCCAGAACAGATGTTGACTATGCCTTGAGTATCGCCGTCTAAAAATTTTACGAACGCGCCCGCTATGTCTTTTGAGTAGATATAATCTTTTACTAAAGATCCCGTGTTTATTGTTACCTCTTTATTGTTTTTTATTGAGTTTATAATATGCGCGGTAAGCCTTTTTGCGTTCTCATTGTGTCCGTAG
>JAISLV010000187.1 GCA_031277075.1 Endomicrobium sp.
CTTTTTTTCTATCTCAAAAATTTTTTCAGTTTCTAAATCGCCGAGTATTTTTTTTGATTATCAGCTCAAGAGAAACGCTGTCGCCTAAGAGCGCCGGGTATGCCGTTACCCTAAAAGAATTGTCTCCAAATTCCCCCGTTTCAATGCCGAGTTCGTTAAAAATATTTAAATTTGATTTTAAAAGTTCGCTTAAACTTGACGGAAGCTCAAAAGTTTCAGGCATAAGCAGTTGTTGAAGTTTTAGGGATTGATTTGCGCTTTGCGATAAGTAAATTTCGTATCTTACGCGCTCTGCCGCCGCGTGCTGGTCAAAAATGTAAAGCTCTCCTGCGCTTTCGGCTATTATATAAGCGTCAAAAACTTGTCCTAAAACTTTTACGTTATCGCCAAAAACCTGCGGCAGAGCGTCAACGCCGCCGCTAAGAGCGGAAGGCTCTAAATGAACGGATTGTTCCTTTTGGCTTTCTGGCGCAGCCGCAAAGCCGTTTTGCTTTGCAAAGACATTAGCGTATTGGTTTATGCCGTATTTGGATTTCGTATCGTTAAACTGCAGAGGCGGATTTACGTAAGATTTTTCTTTATTTTCGGATTGACTTACGGAACGTCTTGCGGAAACTTCATATTTGTCCGCAATGACGGGCAAAACGCTCGGCGATATATGTTCATCGCGCATTAAATGCGGATGGGCGTGCGTCGTAAGCGCGCCGCGCAAAGCTTTATAAAGCAAGTCAAAAATCGCGCTTTCGTCCGCAAATTTTATTTCGCGTTTTGCAGGGTGAATATTTACGTCTATATCTTGAGGGTCTATGGAAATATAAATTAAAATCCCCGGATGCCTGTCGCGCGGTATAGTTTCCCTATAAGCCTGATAAACGCAGGCTATAAGAAATTTCGGAAGATTTACGGGGCGTGAATTTACAAAAAGATACTGATATTTTTTATTAACTTGCGCATCGTCCCTGCCCGTGAAATAAATATCAAAAGAAATTTTTTCGCGTTCTATTTTTATATTTTTTAGTTTGCCTGCAAAATCCCCGCCTAAAATATCTGAAATTCTCGCTATTTTATCGTCGGTTTTTGACGTTTGAAAAACGATTTTATTTTCTGAAATCAGCTTGAAATTTATTTCGGGGTTTGCAAGGGCGGTTTCTTCTATTATTTCCATTATCCTTGAGCGTTCGGTCGCGTCGCTTTTTAAAAATTTATGCCTTGCGGGAGTGTTAAAAAAAAGGTCTTTTACTTCCGTAATAGTCCCTTCTGCCCCCGACCAAGGAGCAATAGCCGTATTTTTTCCGCCCTCAGTTGAAAGTTTCCATCCCGAACTTTCGCCTTTTTCTCTTGTCTTTATTTCAAAACGGGAAACGGCGGCTATTGACGCAAGAGCTTCGCCTCTAAAGCCCATAGATTGTATATGCGACAAATCGTTAAAATCAGAAATTTTACTTGTGGCGTGGCGGACGACGGAAAGTTCTAAATCCTTTCTGCCCATACCTATGCCGTTATCAGAAATTCTGATGAGTTTTTTGCCCGCGCCCGATATTTCAACGCCGACGGAATTTGCGCAAGCGTCTAAGGCGTTTTCAACTAACTCTTTGACGGCGTTTAAAGGTCTTTCAACCACTTCGCCAGCGGCTATTTTATTTATGGTTTCTTGCGAGAGAATATTTATCATACCGCAACTCAGTATTGCTTTTAAGGTGTCTCTAAAAATCCTAACGCCCGTCCTTGCCGCAAATTTTGCTGCAATTACGAACATTATAGGTTTTTAGAGACGCCCTTTAGAGATTTCTTATCGACGCTTTTTGTGGCTTTGCGCATATTTTATAATAAGAACATTTTTTGACGCACACATCTGGAACTCCCAGCATTATTTTATTTTCGCAATCGTTAAAATCTATCGCCATTCTGTTAATTTGCTTTGAATCGAGCGAATTTATGCTAAATATATGTATGCCTATGCGAAACATCTCGCCTTTCGGGGCTACCCAAACAACTTTTCCGTTTATCGGGTTTGTCTTAAGCGCGGGAATATCTATGCTCAAACAAACGACGGAACCTATAGGAACTTGAGTAAAAGTCAAAAGCGATATGCCTTCTACGGATAAATCAAGAATAACGCCCGGGACGGCTTCATCGCCTATTTGTATCATAACTTCTTCGCCGAACTGCTTAATAACGGGCATTCGCAAAAGTTTTCTTTTTTCAACCATTTTTCCCCCGAAATAAATAACGATAACAATACAAAAAATGCGGCTAAGCGACTACAAAAACAAAAGCAACTATAAAATCTTTGCTCAGCTGCATTGTTTGCCGCCGTTTGCGTTTTTGCCTTTACTATGCCTCAATGCGTCCACGCGTCTATGCGTCTTTTTTGGATGTCTCTAAAAACCCTAACGCCAGTCCAAGCCTTGCGCCTTGTGACATTGTCTCTGCGGATTGGCGCATCAAAAAAATTGTCCGCCCTTGTTCTTAGGACGCGTCTTGCGTTTTCTTCTTTGAACTGCCGCAAAATTTACGGCAATTACGAACATTATAGGTTTTTGCAAAACGCCCAATTATAAAATGGACGCCGCTAAAAGCGGCGGGATTTTTTTTCTTATTCCTTACAAATACGTTTTCTTAAAGCAATATCATTATATAATTAAGGAAATCTAAACGTCAAACTTAAAAAGTGAGAACCTGTTGATTCTATTATTTCCAAAGGCATACCGAAAGCGTAATCCACAAAAAGTTTTCCGTCGCCTATTTCAAAAACATACCCCAGTCCGAAATTGATTTGGCTTTCCCAGCCGCCCGCCCTAATCGCAAATTTGTCATTTAGTATTTTACTTTCTGCGCCTATCATAATAAGGCGTTCGCTGCCGCGCATTTCAACGTCTAACGCGGCGGTAAATTCGGGTATTTTTAAAAACGCAAGCTCTTTGCTGTAATAAGAAACTCCTAAAACGTTCGTTTGTTTTACGGGGTCTGCTTCCCAATAGCCTAAATCGGGCTTCGTTAAATACCTGCCGCTATAAGCAATGGAAATCCCGTATTTAAATCTAAGCAAAACGCCCAAATCAAAAGTCAACGCGGAACTTGTATGCGTATTGCCGTCTTTTTTCGTTTCTGTCATCAGGGATTTTAAATTTAATCCAAGCATAACGCTTACAATGTCCGTATCTATATCAAGTTTTTTTAAAATGTCGTCCATTTCCCTTGCGTATCCAATGTAAAAAGTGTCTTCACGCCTTAAACTCGTATTGCCGTATAAAGCCCAGCCCGCAGATACGGCTCCAATTTTTTTGCCAAACGGAAAAACGCCCGCAAGGTAGTCGGTGCCCCAGTCAAACCCGTCAAGCCCTGTAAAAAGTTTTGTGGAATTAAAGGTGACCTCCGGCTTTTGCATTTCGGAAATGCCTGCGATATTATAAACCGCCGCGTCAACCCCATATGCGACGGCGGTATAAGCTCCGCCCATACCCAAAGCGCGCACGCCCCAATACGAAGTTTCAAACAAAGCAAAAGCCTCGCTTGAAAATAATGCAAGAATGGATAACAATGCGATAATTTTTTTCATAATTTTGCTCTTATTTTTACCGATATTACGACAGCCGACGAAATACCGCAAAAGACCTTGTCTTCGTCCGCCCCTTTTGCAAAAAGGGAATAACGGCTAAAGATAACTACAACGACAAAAGAAAGATTGCGGCTTTTGCCGCAATGACGCCGAAAGAAGCGACGGCAACGGTAAAGACGAACTACAAATACCCCGTCTATCCCTGACTGTCACCCAAAACTGACGCGAATGCGTCACCCAAAACCGATGCGAAGCATCGCCCAAAACTGACGCGAAGCGTCACCCAAAACTGACGCGAAGCGTCGCCCAAAACTGACGCGAAGCGTCACCCAAAACTGACGCGAAGCGTCACCCTGAACTTGTTTCAGGGTCTCTTTCAGGGTCTCTTTCAGGGTCTACTGTCTATCGTTTGCCATTATCTTTAACAACTACTTTATTAACGACAGATGCTGAAACAAGTTCAGCATGACGGGCAACTGCAACAACAAAGACAAACTGCAAATATCCCGTCCGCTACGCGTCCACCCCTGTTGTAAAAAGGGGAATTTAACGGCAACGGCTTATGTTGAAAGCGTAGGGTTGCGTTGCTTAGCTGCTTAACTTCTTAGCCGCCTAGCTGCATCTTTTACTACCTCACCACCACCACAGTTCCAGACGTCGTCTTTCCGTCTTTCTTAATTTGGAAAATGTAAGAGCCTGTTTCTACTTTTCCGCCGCCGTTATACGAAGCGTCCCACTCAAAAGGTTCTCTGTCAAGCGTAGCTATATTTTTTCCTCTTGAATTATAAATTTTTACTATGTCGCCTTCCTGCAGTCCTCTGAACTTAATTTTTTCATGGGGGGTAATCACACGCTTATCAGGTCCAAAACCCAGCTCTGCGAAATCTGATTTTATAAATATAGCATAATATCCCAAACCTTGTGATCTCGCCATATTTACCGTAGCCGTTCTTTTTACAGTGTCATTATCAGACTTTACATATTTCCATTTGCCTGAAGAACTATCAAACCATCTCACTTCAATATCGTTAATATCTGCGGGCAAATCGCCGTAATAAAGCGAAATGACTGGGTTTAAATTATTCTGAGGCGCAATATTAGGAGGCGAAAAGAAATATGTTATTATTGGATGTACTGTTTCTATAGAAGGCAAAGGTTCTTTGTCCGTATACAACTCTTGTATTATAAGCGTAGGCGTTGAAATCAAAGCTCCATGATAAAAAAGCATGCTTGTATCTCCGCGCGTTTGGTCGCCGCTTTGCAGAACAAAAGGTTTCCCGTCCATACCGCCTTCGCCGCTTACTATCGGCTTAATTTCTGCGGTTATATAAGACGAAGAGCTTGGGTAATACGCTAAGCCCCCCGCGCTGTCTTTTGCCACTATTCTATAATCTATATTTATTTCGTTTCCTTTGCCGCCCCTGTCTACCACAATAGGAGAAGAGACGAAAGAATATAAATTTTCATTTACTTTTTTATAAGGCGCGGAAGTTATAATAATATTTCCAGCGTCGTCGCTTAATTGATATTGCAAATATACGTCGGAAACATCAAGCCCAAGCTCTTTTCCTATTTCTGTAATTTTAACGCTTCCTGTAGCTACAAGCGTTCTCATATTCACAGAAACGCGAGTTATATACGAATGTTCTATCGCTAAAATAACGGGCTTTGTAGACTCTTCAACATTTTCAAAAGAAATTTCCACTCTAAAACGGGCGATATTATTTTCTTGCGTAAGGACGGCGGCAAAAGCTCGGCTTGAAAAAGCTCCGCCTGCGAAAACGCTCGCGCAGTAGAGAAAACCCGCTATTAAAATGGTGAAAACATTTTTTTTATTCATTAAAGTATTCTATTACTATATTGGCTTTATAGTCCGTTTTTATAGCTTGCGAAAAATCCGACATAAAATACAATCTTATTTTCCATTCAGGCGGCAACTCGCCAAAAGCAGACGTATTCCACTTAAAGCCTCTTTCATCCATAAATCTCACTTCTTCGCTGTCTTTGTTAAGGGTTGCGTTAAAAGAAGAAATATCCCTCATATTGTTCCACAAATCAAAATTGCTTCCGTCAAAAAGCTGGCTTTGCGTCCATGAAATTGTAGAAGAAACGGCGCGCCAGCGTATAGGGAGCATTTGCCTAGCGGGATTATAAGAATTTACAAAACCTGAAACTGTGTATGTGCTTATAGTTCCGATAAAATTTACGCTCGCAGTTGTAACTGAAGATTTATTGTCGGTATATATAAGAGCTTTCCAGTTTGTTGGATAATTGTAATTTAAAGAGACGTCTATATAATGTTGTGAAATAATATTGTCGTTTCTAAAAGTATCGCTGCTCCACACCAAAGATTGCGCCGTTGCAGAAGTGGAACTGCTTATTATCTGCGCGGAAATTTCGCCTGACGTGGCTTGCCTGTTGTCGTAATAATATTTAACGTCTGTAAAATCTTGCGTTTTGCCTATCGCGCCTGCGGGAATATTCATTGTTCCAACCGACCCTCCGCCGCGCGTGTAAAACCGAACCATTTTAGAACTGTTTTTATCGTGGTTATAAGCTATATAAGTTTTAGTTCCGCCTTTATCCATTACCAAAAAAGACGGAGTATCGGCGTAATAATTTGTGTCAATTTGCCCTAAAGAATTAAAAAAATGTATAAAATGCCAAGAAAAACTCATGCTGCTGCCGTCGTCGCCTACATAGTTGTCCTTTGAGCCATGTCCGTCTGCAAAACCTTTTTTAGAACCGTCAGGGTCAAAAGCGTTAAAATCTGCCACTGCTCCCGCTCCATCAAAAAGAGACTTAAGCCTTAACCAAATATCGCGCCAAAAATCTACGTCTGCTTTGTTTCCAGCTTTCACCCTGCCCGTATTATATTCATCATAAAAATTTTGAGCGTAACCCGTATTATATCCCAAATACAATAAAGACGGAGTAAGCGGCATCACTTGAATACCCATCACCGATTGAACTTCTATTGGAGTCCACCAAAGACTCCATCTAAAACTACTATCAAAAAGCATCCCAATGCTTTTATGATTAAAACTACTTGTTTGCCAAATATCTCCATCCATATTTAAATAATAGTTTTTAGTAGCTTCGTATTGCGTAGTATATCCGTAAATGCCCAAATTTATTAAAGTCGGGTTATTTGTCGCAAGTCCCCACAAATATACGCCCGCCCATGAGTTCATAGATTCAGAAGTTGACTCTTCGTCATTTCCCCACCATGCGTGCCCCCCCCCCCCGGCGCCGGGGCGCGGATGGGGGGGCGGGTGGGGCAATTTTGGTGG
>JAISLV010000152.1 GCA_031277075.1 Endomicrobium sp.
TTTATTATAAATGAAAATAAAGACGTGTTTTGAGAAAAATGTTGAGTTTTTGAAAATTAAATATAGAGTATAAAAATATAAGCCGTTAAGGATAGTTGCCGTAATTCCCCTTTTGCAAAAGGGGTGTCGCTGAAAGCGACGGGGTATTTTTCCGTTGTCTTGTCTGTTTTTCTTGTAAAAAGGGGAATTAACGGAGCAAGACAAAGACAACAGCAGCGGCAAAAGAAATATCGCGAGGGACATTATCCGCTTTGCCGTAATTGGCGACAGCCGACAACGGATGCAATGGATACATGGATGCATGGCAAAAACGGCAAAAGAACAAAAACGCAGCTTGGCGGATGACAAGGATAGATGTGTTTTCTATAACTAACTTTTTTGTATCACAGATACTTTTTCGCGCCGATTTTCATAATGTGTCCTATTGTGAAAACGACGCTTCCCACTATTAACGCAAAAATCGGCGCAACTATCAAAGAACCTAAAATCCATTCTAAAACTCTTTGCAAAAATTGCTGTCCTATTGTCTGCCAGCTTACTTCGGTAAGGAATTTCCCGTGCCGTAAAAAATATCCGATTTCAATGCACACAAACGGAATGAACGGCGGCATAGCGAGTTTGTCCACGCTAAAAGACACGGCTCTGTTTAAATTAAACCACCCGACGCCGACCATTAAAATAAAATTTCTTATGCCGGGCAGAGCAAGCGCGCCCCAAAAAGAACCCCATGCCGCAGAAATTCCCAGATGAAAAGGATTGCCGTCGCTTTTTAATTGTTCCGCCACAACTTTAAAAGGGTTTATTGAAACTATGTCCCCTTTTTCGTTTTTAACAAATTTTCTATGAGCTATCGGCAACATAGAGCGGATTGTAAGATAGGTATTTAAAACGCTGAGGCGGGCGTTATCTTTTATAAAACTAAAATGCGAAACGCGTTCCGCGCGGTTTTTAGGATAATGAACCCCGACTTCAACCTCTTTAACGTCAAAGCCCGCCCATATCGCTTTTATTATTATCTCAACTTCAAACGCGAAACGTTTTGAAAATATTTTATATTTATCAAAAACGTCTACGGGATAGACGCGAAATCCGCTTTGAATATCGGCTATATTTTGTCCCGTTTGAACCCTTGCCCAAAACCCGGAAAACGAACGCCCGAACTTTGAAGCCTTAGGAATTGTTTCGCCGTCAAAATTTCTTTTGCCTATAATAATTGAAGAGCTTTGCTCCTTTGCGGCTATAAGCAGTTTTTCAATATCTGCGGGAAAATGCTGTCCGTCGGCGTCTATGGTTAAAATGTGCGTAAAGCCGTTATTTTTTGCCCAGCTTGCCGCGCTAATTATCGCCGCGCCTTTGCCCTGATTTTTTTTGAATTTAATAATGTTTATCGGCAAACTTGAAATTTTATCAAGTCCTCCGTCGGCGCTGCCGTCGTCAACCACTAAAACGTTCTTGTAAAGGGACAATACCCCTTTTGCAACGCCGCTTACAGTCGACGCGTGATTATAGAGAGGAATTACGATTAACGGATTAAATTTCATTGTGATTTTTTAACAAGTAAAAATTTTGAATTCCAAGTCGTCTTTTGTCAATACTTGCCGACTTGGTTTAAAGATTTTTCAGGGTTTGCAATTTCCTGTATCAAGCTATTTTTTCTTTTTTTAGCGTTTATTTATTTTCGGCTTGGCGCAGCGTTCCGTTTTTCCATTTTTTGCAGAGTTCTTCAAAGAAAGGCGGTTTGTTCACTAAAATTCCAAGATTTTTGTCAACCATAAGCTGAACGCTGTAGCCTGAAGTCATCTGCTCTTTGTTTTCGTTGTATATGCTGAACTCAAAATCCAGTCTTGCCGCTTCGTTCCAATATAGTAAGGTTTGAAGTTTATAGGTTTTTTCAAATTCCAAAGATTTAAAATAGTCAAAATGTATTTGCTTTAACGGTATAATTACGCCGTTATTATAAAAATCCGTATAGCCCATACCGTATTTTTTGCCCAAAGCGAGCCGTCCAAGTTCAAAATAAACGGCGTAATTTCCGTGCCACACTATATTCATAGGATCAAGCTCGCTGAAACGCGCGGCGATTTCTATTTCGCACGATAAAGGCGCGGGGTCGCCGTGATTTTGTTTAAAATATTGTTTCTTCATTTTATCCGCCTGTTTTGGTGTCTTTGCCTTGCGCTTTTTGCCGCAAGAGCGCGGTCAGTTTTTTTGCGCGCCCGATACTTTTAATTGCATTTGCGAGTAAATTTCTTCGGCGTTTTTTATGACCGCTCTGAAAATTCCGTCCGCCGTTTCAACTGACACCGTTATTTGCGTATCGGGCAAAATCGGTTTTACAAATTTTACTTTTATCGCTTCGCTTATATTTGCGGTTTCGTCGTTCAAAAGTTTTTTTATGCAAAAAAGAACGATTTCTATTTGAACTACGCCCGGCAGCAAAGGCTGGTTTGGAAAATGCCCCTTAAACGCGATAAAATCGCCGTTTATTTTAAAAATGAAATCTTTGCCGTTTCGGCTTTGAAAAGAGTTTTTTATGTCTTCGTGAATTGTTTTCATAGTTTATTTATCCATAGCACAGGTTCGCCGTTCTCGTAAAAATAAAGCCTGTTATTTATTGTTTTTGCGTTAGTTTCCGTTTTGTCTATAAAGTATTGTCTAAAAATGCGCTCAAATTCTTCAATTGTATTTTTGGGCATAAACCCGATTATAAAATAAATGTCGGTGCCTCCGTTTTTAATAAGTTTCATATCCTGCAGTTTTACGCCTATATCGTTCATTATCACAACTCGGACGCCTTCGTCGTCGTTGACCGCTATTACTCTAAAACTCAAATCTTCTCTATAGACGCCGTAGAGCATTACGGTTTTTTCTTTTGACGCCGCTTTAGAAACGGGCTCGCGGGCTTTATAATTAATTCTGCCCGCCGCGCATCCAGACAAACCCGTAAAAAATAGCGCAATGCAGGCAATCATTAACCAACCTTTTTTATAAATCCTCATATTGTTCGCCTTAAATCGTCGTTTTCGTTATCTTCTTTTAAAAAAGAGGGAACAATAAACAGGGTTATCAGAATTGAAGTTAGAATTCCTATAAAAACCATAAACCCTATAATAAACAAAACTTTATGCTGCGCCGCCATTAAAGAACCGAACCCTATCAGCGTTGACAGCGCCGCCGCAATTACGGCTTTTGACGGATGCAAAAGATTATGCGATTTTGTCTTTTTAAAAATCATAAAAATTCCGTAATCTATGCCCAAAGCTATAAGCAAAGGCATAGCGAAAATCCCAAAAATATTTATTTCAACTTTAAACAAAGCGGCGGCGGCAAAAAACGCGCCCAGCCCGCATATAGAAGGCAGCATTGCCAAAACCGCCGATTTAACGTTTTTTAGCAGCAAAGCCATTAACGCGAAAGAACATAAAATTACAAGCGATATTATTTTATAAAAATTGCCGAACAATTCCGTCTTTATTTTATCGCTTAAAATTTCGTTTGATATTAGAAGAGTTCCGATATTTGAAATATTGTCGTTTTGAATTTTTGGGAATACGCTTTGTATCGGCGTTTTGCCGCCGTCTTCAGACGCCAAAGCAAGAGATTTCTCAAGAGGCATTGCCTTAGGTTCGGCGCGGCGAAAAGATTTTACAATATTTACAAAAGCGTATTTGCCGTCGTATTCTACTATCGGGTTATAGACTTGCTCCAATGCAAACAAAGAAGAGCTGCGCCCGTCCGCCGCTTTGGCGTTTTTTAAAAAAGAATAAAAACCGTCAAAGATTTTAGGGTTTATATTATATTTTTTTGCGGCTTTTTCTATTTCGTTTTTTATATTCTTTATGCGCTCTGGCGTCCAAAATTTTTTCCAGTTTTCTACGTTTATTTCTTTCTGTTTTTTGCTTGGGAAAAGTTTTGCAAGAGGCAAATCTCCTTTATTTAAAGCCGCCAAACGGGCGTTGTTTTCAAGAGCCTGTTCCTTTGTGTCGCCGAAAACAAATAAAAATTCGTTATCGTTATAAGCGTTTCCCGTAAACGCTTCAAAAATTTTTTTATCCGCTTCAAAATTTTTTGAAACGGTGTTTAAAACTTCAAAAGACGCATTGAATTTAACGTGTTTAAAACCTATAAAAGAGCATATAAAAAGCGCGGTCAAAATAAAGGCGGCAAAAGGCGGACGCAGGCGGATATTTTTTGCGCAATATCGCGTTTTTTTTGCGGCTTTAGCATTTTGTATTGAACTTTGCGCTTTGCAGTCAAAAATAAACGGCATTACAAAAAGAGCTATAAAAAAAGCGGCGGCTAACCCGACCGCGCAAAACACGGATATTTGCTTAAACAAAAGCGTGTCCGACAAAAGCAAAAGCAAAAATCCAGCTATGGAAGTTCCCGCGCTTACGGCTATAGGTTTAAACATTAAACTTATAGTCTTAAAGCTGTCTTCTTCTTTCGTCGCTTTCAGCGCAAAGTAAATATAGACCGAATAATCTATGCAAAGACCCGTCAACACCGCGCCAAAACCTATAGTAATCCCCGAAACTCCGTTAAACGCAAGCGAAGTAATTACGCCTGCAAAAACGACAATCGCCGAAGGCAAAACATAAATAAACAGAGATTTTTTATCTCTAAAAAAAACAAGGAACAAAATAAACATTAAAACGCCGGCTATAGTAAAAATTTTTTTTATATCTTCATTTATTATAGAGCTGTTTTCAAAAGTATAGCGCGGCGCGCCCATATAAAAAGCGGTAATATTGCCGGGCAGTTCCTTTTTTAGTTTTTGAAAAAAAGCGTTTATTTCTCTTGCGGCGCCCG
Organism: Endomicrobium sp.; assembly: GCA_031277075.1. Classification (GTDB taxonomy): domain Bacteria; phylum Elusimicrobiota; class Endomicrobiia; order Endomicrobiales; family Endomicrobiaceae; genus JAISLV01. The sequence goes on from JAISLV010000152.1 coordinate 4,813, forward strand.
CGTCGAGAAAATTTTTGCCGTAATCAAAAATAAGCAGCGCGCGTTTTCCGTCTTTTGAAGTTATAACGCCGTTATTAATTTCAAGAGCGTCCGTAAAATTTAATTTTTTTAATTCTTCGGCAAAAATCGGAAGCAAACCTAAAGGGTCTGCCGCAATAAATTCTTGCGTAAAAGAGCCTTCAAGCGAATATAAGCTCTTGGCGTTTTCTTCCATCTTTGCCGCTGCGGCTTCTTTTGAAATTAAAGGGAGCGTTTTATCTTCAAAATCTTTATTCCAAAGCGTTGGAACGGCGTAATAGTATGAAAGCAAAAAATCGGCGTCTATACGCGGCGCGGTAAACTTTATTTTTTCATTATTTAAAAAAGCGTCGGCAAGCTTTGCGCAATATTTTTGAAGGTCTTGCCCGTCGGAACTTTCAACTACGACAAAAATTTTACTTGCCAACGGCGAATTTTGAAAGAGCTTTAATTCCTGCGAAAACGAAGAAGGCAGCATTTCAGAAACGTCTTCCCGCAATTTTATTTGAGAAAATAAAAGAAAAAATACGGCAAAAAAAAGCGCGGCTGAAAAAAAATATATTTTCTTATATTTTGAAATTAAAAGCCAAAACATTGGAATCCTTTAAAGCGGCTAAGAAGCTGAGCAACGACAAAAAGGCAGCTGGGAAATGGCAAATGCGCTTTTTTAGTCAATCTGCCGTTGCCGTCAAATTCCCCTTTTGTAAAAAGGGGTGGCGGCGCAGACAATGTCTGCGCTGACGGGGTATTTGCCGTTCGTCTTTCCGCCGTTGCCTAGCCGCCTAACTTCCTAGCTGCTTAGCCGCGATCTTTTCAAACCCCGTATATTTTCTTAACGCTTGGGGAATTATTACCGAGCCGTCTTCCTGCTGATAATTTTCTAAAATAGCCGCAAAAGTTCTGCCTATTGCCACGCCTGAACCGTTTAACGTGTGTATAAATTCTCTTTTTCCCGTCTGCGCGTTTTTATATTTTATATTCATTCTTCTTGCCTGAAAATCTTTAAAATTTGAACAAGACGAAATTTCTCTGTAAGCGTTGTCGCCTGCAAGCCATACTTCTAAGTCGTAAGTTTTTGCCGAAGAAAACCCCATATCTCCGCTGCAAAGCAAAGACGTTCTGTATGGCAGCTCTAACTTTTCTAAAACGGCTTGAGCGTCTTTTACAAGGTTTTCAAGTTCGTCCATAGAATTTTTAGGATTTGCAAATTTTACAAGCTCAACTTTATTAAATTGATGGTTTCTTATAAGCCCTTTTGTATCTTTGCCGTAAGACCCCGCCTCTCTTCTAAAACAAGCGGAATAAGAAACGTATTTAAGCGGCAGCGACGCCTCGTCTAATACGTCGTCTCTGTAAATATTTGTTACAGGCACTTCTGCGGTGGGTATTAAATATAAACCGTCTTCAGAGCATTTAAAGGCTTCTTCTTCAAATTTTGGGAGCTGTCCAGTTCCCGTCATAGACGTTTTATTGACAAGATACGGCGTCATAATTTCAAAATACCCTTTTTCTTTGTGTGCGTCTATAAAAAAATTTATTATAGCTCTTTCAAGCGCGCAGCCCTCGTTTTTTAAAACCGCAAAACGCGACCCTGAAATTTTTGAAGCCGTTGAAAAATCTAAAATCCCCAAACGTTCGCCTATTTCCCAGTGATGTTTAGGCTGAAAAGAAAATTTTAAAGGCTCGCCCCAAAAACGGACTATTTTATTGTCTTTTTCGTCTTTACCAAAAGGGACGCTGTCGTCTGGAATATTTGGCATCGTCAGCAAAAAATCTTCAATTTGATTTTCTATCATCAAAAGGCTTTTTTCTTTTTCTTGTATAAGTTCTCTTATTTCGTTAATTTCAGAAATCAGCTCTGACGACGGTTCTTGCCCGCTCTTTTTAAGTTTGCCTATTTCTTCAGACTCTTTGTTTCTTTTAAGTCTCAAAGCCTCTATTTGCGCAATTTCCGTTTTCCTTGCGTCGTCCAAAGATAAAAGTCTGTCAAAATCAACGTTTTGTCCGCGCGCCCGCATAGCTTTTAGCGCGCTTTCTAAATTGCTTCTGATGAATTTAATATCTAACACGTTTACTCTCCCATAAAATATTTCAAATGCGCGGCATGTTTAATTGTATAATATTTTTGAAAATAAAAGAACTTGCAAAATCAACAGACGGCGCTCTCTATTCTTAGAAAGATAGAGTTCAAAAGCGCCGGCAGAAAGCAAAACATTTTGATAGAAAGCGACGGATTGTTTGTTGAGACAAAGGAAATGAGAAAGCAAAAGTTTATCAAAAGAGGTTTTGTATTTACCGTATTTTTTGCAGCCTTATTCATTTTAGAGACGCCCTTTAACGCCTTTTTAGAAATTAGAATACAATATCTTAGATTTTTTCGGCGTCATTTTACAGTATAAGACGTCTTTGCTTTTGCTTGTTTATTTTGGTAAAATTTCTTCGTATTTCATACAAAAATCATATCAATTTTTTACATGGAGGCGTATTATGCAGGCTGTTATTATGGCGGGAGGCTTTGGAACAAGGCTTAGACCTATCACTTGCAGCGTGCCAAAACCTATGGCTCCAATGGCAAACAAACCTATGCTTTGCCATATAATTAATCTTCTCAAAAAATACGGATTTACAGATTTGACAATGCTTTTGTATTATCAGCCTGAAATAATTATGGACTATTTCGGCGATGGAAAAAAGTTCGGCGTAAGCGTTAAATATTTGCGTCCCGAGTCCGATTTAGGAACGGCGGGAAGCGTAAAATTTGCGCAAAATAATATTGACGACACTTTTATAGTTATCTCTGGCGACGTTCTTACCGACTTTGACCTGTCTAAAGCCATTGAATACCATATGCAAAAGAAAGCCGTCGCCACTATGGTTTTAACAAGAGTGCATAATCCTTTGCAGTTTGGCGTGGTAATTACCGATAAAGACGGCAAAGTGGAAAGATTTTTAGAAAAGCCGTCGTGGGGCGAAGTTTTTTCAGACACCATAAACACAGGCATTTATATTTTAGAACCCGAAGTTTTTGATTATATTCCTCACAACGATTCTTTTGATTTTTCAAAAAATCTTTTCCCGCGTCTATTAAAAGAAGGCAAGGCTTTATACGGATATATCGCCGAAGGATATTGGAAAGACATAGGAAACCACGACGAATACCGCCTAGCGCATTACGACGTTTTAGACGGGAAAGTGAAAATTGAAATTGACGGGAAACCTCTAAAAGTCGGGGGAAAAGAAATTATAGCTGGGAAAAACGTTGTCATCGGCAAAAATATTGAAGTAGACGGACAGGTTATTTTGGGAGACAATGTAGTAATAGAAGACAATGTCCGTCTTTTGCGTTCTGTAATAGGCTCAAGTTGTAAAATATCGGAAGGCGCGGACGTTTTGGGCGCGGTTTTATGGGATAAAGTTTCCATAGGCAAAAAAGCAAGGCTCAAAGAAGATGTTATAGGAACAGCCACAAAAATAGGCGATAGAGCCGTCATACAGGTTGGAACTATCGTAGCCGACGAATGCACCATAGGTTCAGACGCGGTTGTGAGAACAAATTTAAGAATATGGCCGCATAAAATAGTTGAAGCGGGCGCCATACTTTCAACAAGTTTAGTTTGGGGCGAAAAATGGAATAAAGCTCTGTTTAACGCTTACGGAATAACTGGCTTGGGAAACATTGAAATAACGCCGGAATTTGCCGCAAAAATAGGGTCGGCTTACGGCGCATATGTCGGCATAGGCGCTTATATTTTAACTTCAAGGGACGACCACAACGCCACTAGAATGATAAAACGCGGGATAATTTCAGGTCTTTTGTCGGCGGGCGTAAAAGTCGGCGATTTAAGAAGTTCGCCCATACCCGTAGTTAGATACGAGCTTGGAAACGAGGGCGAAGCAGGCGGCATTCACATTCGCCAATCTCCTTACGACCCGCGTCTAGTGGATATTAAGTTTTTTAACGCGCAAGGCGGCGACATATCTATAAGCCAAGAAAAAGCTATAGAACAGCTTTTTTTTAGAGAAGATTTTAAAAGAGCCAATATGAACGACGTCGGCGAAATTACCGTTCCGCCGCGCGCTGTAGAATATTACAAAACGGGATATTTAAGCTCTATTAAACAAGACAAAATAAAAAGTTTAAAACAAAAAATTGTCATAGACTACGCGTATTCTTCGGCTTCAATGGTTTTTCCAGCGATACTTGGCGAGCTTGATATTGACGTCGTCGCTTTAAACGCTTTTGTAAATTCTTCTAAAATAACAAAATCGCAGGAAGAATTCGGCAATTCGCTAAACCAGCTTTCAGATATAGTGACCACGCTTAAAGCCAATGCGGGTTTTTTAATAGACGCAGGCGCAGAAAAATTGTTTTTGGTCGACGAAAAAGGAAAAATAGTTCAAGACGACCTTGCCATGCTTATCACCGCTTACCTCGTAATGAAAACGCACAAAGGCAAAAATCCTAACGCCGCGATAGCCGTTCCCGTAAGCGCTTCTTCGCTTATAGACGAGCTTGCGGCAAAATTTTCCGTAGCCGTAAAAAGAACGGCTACAGGACCAAGAAACATAATGTCTGCGGCAAACGATAAAGACGTAATTTTTGTAGCAGACAATTCCGGCGGCTTTATTTTCCCAGAATTTCAAAAATCGTTCGACGCAATGTATGCTATCGGAAAAGTTATAGAAATGATGGCTGAAGAAAATTTATCTTTAAGCATGGTGAGCAGAGAAATCCCCTCTTTTGAAGTTTTGCATAAGACGGTGCCTTGTTCTTGGGATAAAAAAGGGCAGGCTATGCGCAAAGCGATAGAAGAAGCTAAAGGCAAAAAGTCCGAACTTATTGACGGCGTAAAAATATATTTAAGCAATGGCTGGGTTCTTTTAGTGCCAGACGCCGACGAAGCCTATTTTCATATTTGGGCGGAATCTAAAGACAGACGCGTAGCCGCAGATTTCATAGCGATGTATAGCGAAAAA
>JAISLV010000194.1 GCA_031277075.1 Endomicrobium sp.
GTTATTTTGCTGCGCGTATAAAAATTTCGGAAACAATGCGCCGCCAAACGCAATAACGCAACAAGCTAACAAGACGGCTGTAGTTTTTTTAATAAAACGAACGATTAAATAATTTCGCATAAAGTTTAAACCTTCATTAAAGGGCGTCTCTAAAGAGCAAAGAATGACGCATATGCGACTCAACGAACGCAGCTAAGCAAAGGCAACAACGGATACATAGACGCATGGACGCATTGAGGCATGGCAACGACCAAATGACCAAAAGAAAAAGAGCAAAAAAAATGCAGCTAAGAATAGGATAACAAATGACAAAAGAAAAATCAAAATGTCAGTCTCAGCTTATTTTCACGCCGCTTACTTATTGTTTTGGCTGGCGTCTGCGATAGCGAACTTTGTTAATTCTTTTTGTATATTAACTGCGTTTTTATCTTCGGGGTATTGCGTTAAAGTCTGCTGCCATTCGTCGTATATTCTTTTTAAAATACTTTGGGGTTTCCCAGTTTTTTTAGCTTCGGCTTTTCCTCTTTCATAATATCTTTTCAAAGAAGCTAAAGCGTTTTTGAAATCCGACATTTTAATATAGGTCGTAATTTCATTGAGATAATTATAACTTTGCGGAGTTATTTTTTTACCTTTTTCATAACATTTTAACGCTTCTTCATATTTCCCCTGAAGAGAGTATGCGTATCCAAGATTAGAATATACGTAAGGGTCTTTAGGGTTTAATTCTATCGTTTTGTTATAATCGTCTATAGCTTCGGGCAATTTCCCGGCTTTTCGGTATGATATGGCGCGGTTTACATAAGCTTTTTCATTGTTAGGCTCTAAATTTATAAATTCCGTATACGCTCGTATCGCTTCTTCGTTTCTATCTAAAGAAGCCAGATATAGAGCTTTATTAAATAAAGCCGCATTAGGCGTTTTGTCAAGTTTCTGCATTGCGTTAAAATCGTCAATTACGGCGTCGTAATTTTTTAAAGCGTCGTTTATTCTATGCCTTAACATATAGTAATTAAAAACTTGAGTTTTTGACAGCGAAATAGCTTTGTTTATGTCTGATAAGGCTTTATTGTAGTCTTTAAATTTATCAATGTTGGCGTACATATAAGCTCTGTCATAATAATCTTGGCAATGATTGGGGAATTTATCTATCGTTTTATTGAGATTTTCAAACGCTTTATCGCGGTTTTGCGCTTTCATATACGCCAAAGTTATTTGCCTGTTCGCCTCATAATCGTCGGGGTTTATTGAGAGAGCTTTCTGAGCGTTTTCAAGGGCGAGTTCATAAAAAACGGGCAGCGGCAGCGGGAAAAAATTATTGTATATTTTGGCTTTCAATATATAGACGTCGTAATTTTCTATTCCTTTATTTGTCGCTTCGTTGAGAACAGACACGGCTTTGCCTATTGTCTGCGAGCTCATATTGGCTTTTGCCTGTATAATATAAGCCTCAGCGCAAAGAGGGTCAATTTCTATAATCTGCGTATATTTATTATTTATACCGTTTATCGCGGAACTTATTATAATTTCGTATTTCTGTTTGTCTAAATCTTTTGATTTCAGTAAAATATCCGCGGAGTCTTCGTATATTTTGTAAGAGGCTCGCATTTCTTCTAATAATGCGTTTGCTTGCCGGTTTTTGTCGGTAATGCCGTATGAATATGCGGCGGCAGAAAATATTAAATACAATACGACGGATAAACAGCGTTTCATAGAAGTTCCTTAATAATAGTATAATGTCTTTGCCGACATCGCTGCATTATACAATATTTTTCAGTTGTTTATTGAAAACATGGCTTGCGCAAGAGGGCAGGGCAATGTCTCAAGGCGCAAGGCAAAGACGGGCGTTAGGGTTTTTAGAGACGCCGATATGAGCGGCATAAATTTTACGGGAGGTTTTTATGATTAGACGCATAGACAATAAAACGATGGGGCGGGGAATTCATTCTTGGCTTAATTCTATTCATCATTTTTCTTTTGCAGACTACTACAACCCCGACAATATTCAATTCGGCGTTTTGCGCGTCGTCAACGACGATTTAGTCGAAGCGGGCGAAGGTTTTGACATTCATCCTCATCAGAATATGGAAATAATTTCTTACGTTGTAAACGGAGAGCTTACGCACGGCGACAGCATGGGAAATAAAAGCGCTTTAAAACGCGGCGAAGCTCAATATATGAGCGCAGGCTCTGGCGTTTGGCACAGCGAGCATAATTTCGGGAAAGACGTTTTGAGGTTTTTGCAAATTTGGATTTTACCCGACGGCGACGGATATAAGCCTAATTACGGCGACTTCCGTTTTAAATGGGAAGACAGAGAAAACAAATGGCTTGCCGTCGCGGCTTCAACTAAAAATGCGGACAGCAAAGCGCCGATAAAAATACGCGCCGACGTCAACGTCTACGCCGCGTTTATAAAAAAAGGCAAAAATCTCGCCTTTGAGGTCGCAAAAAACAGGCAGGCTTATTTAGTATTAATTGAAGGAAAGGCGTCTATAAATAAAACCGATATGAACGACAGAGACGCTTTAGAAATAGTTGAAGAAGACATTGCCGTAACGACGGACAGTTTTGCGCATGTCATAGTTTTTGAAATGGCAAAACCCAAGCCGTTTGAATACGAAACGGATGCATAGACGCGCGGCAAAAACGGCAAAGAGCAAAAAAACGCAGCTAAGCGGCTGGTCGTCTAGGTAAAGACGATAGCGGATACATATTGCTAGATAGGGGAAAGGCGACGTCCGTCCGTTTTACTACGTTATCAAAAAATGGTAAGATATTTTTAAATATCTAATCGGAGCGGATATGATAGAAAAGTTGGTAAAACAGAACAAAATTTATTCGGGCAGAGCGGTTGATTTTTATTGCGACGAGGTTGAGCTTCCAAACGAGGAAATTGCAAAAAGGGAATATTTAGGGCATCCCGGCGCGGCTGCAGTTTTAGCTTTTTTAGATAAAAAAAATATCGTTCTTGTAAAACAATTCAGGTACCCCGTCGGAAAAATCACTTACGAAATTCCCGCAGGAAAAATTGACCCCGGCGAAACGCCTTTGCATTGCATAGAAAGAGAAATAGAAGAAGAGACGGGCTTTATCGCAAAACGGTTTGAGAAATTAATATCTTTTTATCCTACGACTGCTTTTTCAAACGAAATTCTGCATGTTTTCGCGGCTTTCGGGCTTGAAAGAGGCAAACAAAATCCCGACGAAGACGAATTTATTTCGGCGGAAATAGTAAGTTTTAAGCAAGCGCTGAAAATGGTAAAAAGCGGGCAGATTATGGACGCAAAAACCGTCGTAGCGTTATTGTATTTTGAAAATATTTTAAAATAGAGGAAATTTATGAAGAGAAGCTGCTATTGCGGATACGTAAGAAAAGACAGTATCGGCAAAGAATTGACGGTTTGCGGATGGGTGCATTCCCGCCGCGACCATGGCGGAGTAATTTTTATTGATTTAAGGGACAGAGAAGGGATTTTGCAGATTGTTTTTCAGCCTGAAAATAAAAATATTTTTTCCGTCGCAGAACACATAAGAAGCGAATATGTTTTGCGCGTAAAAGGATATGTAAGACCGCGCCCGGAAGGAACGCTTAACCCTAATATGCCTACGGGAGAAGTTGAGCTTGTAGTCGGCGAGCTTGAAATTTTAAATTCTTCGCAGGGTCTTCCTTTTGAAATATCCGATTATGTGGAAACAGGCGAAGAGATAAGGCTTAAATACAGGTATTTAGATTTGCGCCGTCCCGTTTTTCAAAAAAACTTTATCGTCCGCCATAAAATATCAAAAGAAATAAGAGACTTTTTAAACGAAGACGGATTTTTAGAAATTGAGACGCCGTTTTTAACAAAATCCACGCCTGAAGGCGCAAGGGATTTTTTAGTTCCCGCGCGCGTTAAGCACGGGAGTTTTTACGCGCTTCCGCAGTCGCCGCAACTTTTTAAGCAGATTTTAATGGTCGCGGGTTTTGACAAATATTATCAAATTGCAAGATGTTTCCGCGACGAAGATTTGCGCGCCGACAGACAGCTTGAATTTACGCAGGTTGACCTTGAAATGTCTTTTGTCGAAGAAGACGACGTTATAGACGTCGTTGAAAGAATGCTTGCGCGCGTTTTTAAAGGCGCGTTAAACCGCGAAATAAAAACGCCTTTTCCAAAAATGGCTTACTCCGAAGCCATGTTGAAATACGGCTCCGACAAACCCGACACAAGATTTGAAATGCTGATACAAGATTTCAGCGCGCAATTACAAAATTGCGGTTTCGGCGTTTTTTCGGGCGTTTTATCTAAAGGCGGCGTGGTAAGAGGTCTTTGCATACCTAAAGGCGCGGCTCTTTCGCGTTCAGAAATTGACGGACTTACAAAGTTCGTCGGCGAATACGGCGCAAAAGGTCTTGCTTGGATGAAGGTGACGGCGGCAGGAGCGGAATCAAATATAGTCAAATATTTCAAAGACGAAGAAATAAAAATAATTTTGTCAAAACTTGAAGCCAAAGACGGCGACCTAGTAGTATTTCTTGCCGACGAAGAAAAAATAGCCGCTCAAGGCTTAGGCGCATTAAGGCTGAAAATGGGCAGAGAGCTTGGGCTTATAGATAAAGACAAATTTAACTTTCTATGGGTTGTTGATTTCCCAATGTTTGAGTGGGACAAACAAGAGCGCAGATGGCAGGCTCTGCATCATCCGTTTACGTCGCCAAAAGACGGCGAAGACGAAACGTTTGCTCTTACAAACGAAAATGCCGGAAACATTAAAGCCAAAGCCTACGACGTAGTATTAAACGGCGTGGAGCTTGGCGGCGGCTCAATAAGAATTCACAAAAGCCAAACGCAAAAGCAAGTTTTTAATTTGTTAAATATTGACGAAGAATCTGCAAAAGAAAAGTTCGGGTTTTTGCTCGACGCTCTTTCTTACGGCGCGCCGCCTCATGGCGGCGTAGCTTTAGGTTTAGACAGGCTTTGCGCTTTGCTTATAGGCGAAGAATCTATAAGAGAAGTTATAGCTTTTCCTAAAACGCAAAAAGCGCTAGACCCTATGTCTAACGCGCCGTCTGAAGTAAGCGAAAAACAGTTAAAAGAGCTAGGCGTAAGAATAGTAATAAAACAAGCCAATAAGTAAAGCAACAACCAGTTGCCGCCTTTGCCATTCGCAGTTGTCTGTCATTTACGTTTTTTCCCGTCGTTTGCCTTTGCCGTTCGCAGTTATCTGTCATTCTGAACTTGTTTCAGAATCTGCTGTTAAGTGTTAACAGCAAACGGCAGATACTGAAAGAGACCCTGAAATAGACCCTGAAATAGACCCTGAAACAAGTTCAGGGTGACGCATTCGCGTCAGTTTTGGGTGACGCGTTCGCGTCAGTTTTAGGCAACGCATTTGCGTCAGTTTTGGGTGACGCATTCACTTCAGTTTTGGGCGGCGCATTTGCGTCAGTTTTGTATGACAGGCATAACGGCAGCGGCAAACAGCAGACAATGAAGCCAGTATATCTACGTTATTTTATAGTTCCGTTACGTTTTTTGTGTCACTTGCCTTTGCAGTTAATTCCCCTTTTAAAAAAAGGGGTGGACGAAGACGAAGTCTTCGGACGGGGTATTTGACGTTTGCCTTTGCCTTTGTCGTTGCCTAGCTGCTTAACTTCTTAGCTGCGTTCTTTGCAGGCATTGCCTTTGCCTAGTTGCGTTCTTTTACAGGCATTGCCTATTTCTATTGGAGTTTAAATGAATTTACCCGAAACGATAAAACATAAAATAAGAGAATACCTTATCGTATTTGCCAGACGTTTGGGCGAACGCAAAAAACAGGGTCCAGTTATAAGGAATACGAAAAGCATAGCTTCAAAAGAAATTAAAATTCCTTCGCTCGTTTCTTTTATAATAACCGCGATTATCGTCTATATAATGTGCATAATGGATATGGGCTTTAATTCGTCCGCGTTTGTTGCGGCTTTCATTTTTGTTTCGGTTATGGCGGTTTTTCTTATTACGCAGCTTAGGGAAAGAGAAACTGAAACTTTAAAAGACAGCGACGCCGTAGTGTTAATGTGCATTTTGCTTATAACGGGCATTTTGCTTTTGCAAATTGCAAAAGAATACGCTTCGCCTTTTATTTTTCCCGTAAGCGCGTTTGCCATAATTGCGGCTATGCTTTTGTCGGTTAGAATAGGCGTGCTTTACGCTTTGATGATGAGCCTTTTTGCGGGTATGCTTTCAGAGATGCGATTTGACGTGTTTTTCGTTATGTTTTGCAGCGGCTGCGCCGTAATAATCAATATTGAAAAAATACGCAAAAGGTCTGACTTTGTTTCAAGCGGTTTCAAATCAGCCGCGACGTCAATGCTTATAGTTTCTATGTTTTATTTTTTAGACGCCTACTCGCTGCATGAATATTTAAAGATTTTGTTTTATTGCGTTTTAAATTTTTCGGCTGCGGTGGTTATAATACTTACCCTTATGCCTTTGTTTGAAAAACTTTTCTCAAGAGTGACAAATATAAAACTTATAGAACTATCCGATTTTAATAATCCGCTTCTCAAACGCCTTATGGTGAAAGCGCCGGGAACGTATCACCATTCTTTAATGACCGCCACTATAGCCGAATCCGCCGCCGACGCTATCGGGACAAACTCGCTGCTTGCAAGAGTTGGCGCGTATTACCACGACATAGGCAAACTTAAAAACCCCGAATACTTTATTGAAAATCAAAGCGGAGCGGAAAACCCGCACGACCCGCTGACGCCCGCGATGTCAAGCCTTATTTTAATTTCGCATATTAAAGACGGCGCGGCTATGGCGAAAAAATATAATTTGGATAGAGAAATAATAGACTGCATAGAGCAGCACCACGGCACGACAAGCATACATTTCTTTTATCACAAAGCTCTAGAAGCAAACCCGGATGCAAGCCCCGACAGCTTTAGATACCCGGGACCGAAACCTCAATCTAAGGTCGCCGCCATAGTGATGGTCGCCGATTCCTGCGAGGCTGCGGTAAGAGCTTTAGAAGAGCCTACGCCCATAAGAATTCAAGAGACTGTCGGAAAGATAATAAACAATAAATTTACCGACGGACAATTTTCGGATTGCCCGATAACTTTGAAAGATTTGCAAAATATCAGAAAAAGCATTATATCGTCGCTTATATCCGTTTATCACGCAAGAATTGAATATAAAGACGACGCTAACGGCTCTTTATAATGAATAAAATAAATTTTTTCAATTTCCCAAAAAGCAAAACCGCTCTTTTAAAAAAAGCGGCGTCTGCGGCTTTAAAATCTGAAAAAATAAAAAAATGCGAAATTAACTTTATTATGGTAAGCGACGCGGAAATTAAAAAGCTCAACGCCGCATACCGCAAAGTCCGGCGCGTTACGGACGTTATTTCGTTTCTTGTGTCAAAAGATTTTTTTATCGGGGACGTCTATATTTCAAAAGGGCGCTCTCAAAAAAACGCGTCAAGCTATGGGAACGCTTGGAGCGCGGAATTGTCTTATCTTGTAATTCACGGCATTTTGCATTTGTGCGGGTATACGGATTACGACGCTGAAAACAAAACTAAAATGTTTGCAAAACAGGATAAAATATTTAAATGCTTGCTTGGATAGCTTTTATACTGCTTTCCTTTTTCATAGTAGTTTCTTCCCTGATTTCCGCCGCGGAAATCGGCATTACAAGCCTTACAAAGTACAGAGTGAAAAAACTCATGGCGCAAAAGCCCGCTCTAAAATCCGCGCTTCTTTTGTGGCTTGAATCCCCTCATTATCTTTTAACGGTGATTTTAACTATTAACGTTATAGCCGATATGCTTACAAGTTTTCTTTCTACGTTTTTTTTAACGGAAGTTTTTTATTCCGTAAATAGAATCGCAGTTGAAATAGCGTCTTGGTTTTTTACGTCTTTTGTTTTGCTCATAATAGGCGAAATAGTCCCTAAATTATACGCGAGGGCAAATTCTGAAAAAGTTACCGTTAAATCTATGCCCGCGCTTTTAAAAATTGAAAGAATTGCAAAACCGTTTTTGTTTCCCATAATCAAAATTACCGAGTTTTTATCTCCAAAAACTTGCGATATTTCTTCGCAGGGACTTAGCAGAGACGAAATTCAAACCCTTCTTTCTGAAAGCGTTACAACGCAGGCTATAGATACTGAAACCAGCGGCATGCTTGAGCGCACTTTGCTTTTTGGCGATTTGTCCGTAAAAAGAATTATGACGCCTTTTTCAAACATTGAATCGGTAGACCTCTCCCTAGACGAAGATGTTTTTTTAGACAGAGCCGTTGAAACCGCCCGCTCTAGAATCCCCGTGTATATTAAAAATAAAGAAAACATTATCGGATACGTGCATATCAAAGACATTTTATGGGCGTGGAAAGAAAATAAAGGGCATTTTGTAAGAGCTATCGTCAATCCGCCTTATTATATCGGGGAAAATAAAAAGATAAACGATTTGCTTAAAGAATTTCAAAGCGGAAAAACCCATATCGCTTTTGTCAAAGACGCTTCTGAAAATATAACGGGAATGGTAACGCTTGAAGACATACTAGAAGAAGTCGTCGGAGAAATTATAGACGAATATGAGTTTGAAAAATGACTATAATAATTATTAAAGCCGCCGTCTTTATAATTCTGCTTGCGTCGCTTGGATTTTTTAACGCGGCGGAAACCGCTCTCACAAGCCTTTCAAGCATTTATTTAAAAAGGTTTAAAGAAAACAATCCTAAACTGCGCGCCGGCATTTTGTATTGGGAGGCAAACACAGGCGAATTGATGACGGCGATGATTGTGGGAATGAATTTATCCGTAGTGGGCATGGGCGTGGCGGTTTCGTCTCTATCCGTAGACGCCGCCGCTCTTTACGGGTTTAAGCGCGAAGTTTTTGTTTTTACGGCTTCGGGCGCGTCTATAATTTTGGCTTTAATTTTTGGGAATATTTTCCCCAAAACTTTCGCCCGCTATAATGCCGAAAAAGTCGCAACGGCGGTTTTGCCTTTTATAATTATATTCGGAAAAACGTTTAAGAGCGTTATAAAAGCTCTTACGTCTATATCGGGCGCAATTTTAAATTTATTTCCTAAGAAAAAAGAGAGCGCCGCCGTGAACGCCGAAGAAATAGATTTCTTACTTTCAAACGAAAAAACGTCGCCGCTTGGCAAACATTCCCGGGAAATAGCCGAAAATATTATGGATTTTGCCGACAAAAGAATTTCGCAGGTTATGATACCGCGCCGCGAAATTTTTGCCGTAAATATAGAAGATAAAAAAGAAAACATAATAAACGCTATTATTGAAAGGCAGTATTCAAGAGTTCCCGTCTACAAAGGCGATTTAAACAATATTATAGGCGTAATTTACAGCAAAGATTTGGCTATAGCGTGGCGCAGTTCCGACGTTATAGCGCTTGAAGATTTGATAAGACCGGCATATTATGTGCCTGAGAGCGCAAAAATAAATAAAATGCTTAAAGAGTTTAAAACGGGCGAACGCCATATCGCAATAGTCGTAGACGAGTTCGGCTCTACAATAGGGATAGCTTCAATAGAAGATTTGCTTGAAGAAATAGTCGGGGAAGTTTGGGACGAATACGATATGATGGAAAAAACAATTTTACCTTACGGCGACAACGCTTGGCTTGTGCAGGCTTACGAGTCTGTTTTAAATTTAAACGAAGAGCTAAACATAGCGATACCAGAAGACGATTATTCTACGGTCAACGGCTGGGTATTGGAGCTTTTTGGAAAAATACCGCAAGTCGGCGAAAAAATAAAGTGGAACGATTACGAAATAGAAATTCAAGACGCCGACGAGAAAAAAGTGAACAGAATAATTTTAAGGAAAAATAAAAAATAGGCTATTTTGACTGCCGCCTTTCATTCCCTCAAAGCGTCGCGCTGCTTCTCCCCCCAAAAAACCAAACCTCAAACATTGCTTTTGGGTTTTTCTAAAAACCCGCTTTTTTAAGGAATAGACAAGGCGGCGGAAAAACGCCCTGTTTGACAAGGTCTTTGCCCGTTTTAAAAAAGGGAAATTTGTTAGATTTTTAGATAGACTCTTTGCGGATTAGATTACCACGGCATAATTTTGTGCCACCATGGGCGGTTTTTGCTTTCTAAAACTTTTAGGAGTTTGTCGTTTTTTATTTTTACAAGACCCGTAATTGAAGGCGCAAAAGTTAAATGTATTTCGCAAATGCCGTCTTGCGCAGTTAAAACTTTTTTTACGCTTGAGGCAAAAGGTATCATGCTTGCGCCTTTTTTAGCGCCGATGAGGTTTGCTATGTAATGGGCTATGTCTCTTTGGTCGGTTATTAAAGATAAAACCGCGTCGCCTTCGCTTATTTTTTCTGCGGGTTTCCCGTTTGCGTCTTCAAGAATTTCCGCGTCAAGCTGAACAAAGCCCAAATCGTATCCCGTAAAGACAGCGTCGCGTTTTAACTTGTCAAAACCCGGCAATTTTTTAAATTGGGAAACGCTTAATTCTTCGCTTGTCGTTTCAATTTCGGCGGGTTTTGGGCTGAAAAATTTGTTTATAATTCCGCTTATTTGGACGGAAGATATTTGAGGCAGATCTTTTACGGCGTTTTTTACATAATTTGAAAAGTTTTCTTCAACGCTTTGCGTATATATTTCCATAGCGCCGGGATCTAAACGCGCTGAAAAAATAGCTTTCTCAAAAGAAAACCAATCTTGCTGCGCGGATATTTCATATACGGACGGATTATGCGACAAAACCGCGCTTGAACGTAAAATCTCGGCAGTTTTCATATTTACCGCTATTTGCATAAGCCCGTAAATATTTTCCGCAGGCAAAATAAGTTTTATTTTAAACGCGGTAATATATTTCAGCAAAACGCCAAGTTTAGTGATAGCTTTTTCAATGTCTCCGCCTGCCAAAGACAAAGCCAGTTCCGCCTCTCTTTGCTCGCAGCCCGTTTCTGTCATCAATAATTGAATTTGTTCTTTTTGTTTCATAGTTTTAAAGATAAAACTGAAAAATAAACTGCAGACCTTGAAAGAGACCCTGAAAGAGATACTGAAACAGACACTGAAAGAGACCCTGAAACAAGTTCAGGGTGACGCATTCGCGTCAGTTTTGGGTGACGCTTCTCGTCAGTTCTAGTTGTTAATCAGTTGTTGCCTTTGCCGTCATTCTGAATTTATTTCAGAATCTGCTGTTGCTGTTGTCGTTGTGGTCGTTATCATGCCTCTACGCATCCGTCTTTGCTGTTTCAGCCATTGTCTAGCTGCCTAACTTCCTAGCCGCTTAGCTGCATTTTTGCTCTTTGTCGTTCGCCGTTAAAGACTAACGACAGATACTGAAAAAGACCCTGAAAGAGACCCTGAAACAAGTTCAGGGTGACGCGTTCGCGTCAGTTTTGCGCGATGCTTCGCATCGGTTTTGCGCGGCGTATTCGCGTTATGCAAGACGGTTTTTTATAGACGCCTCAAACGCAAAAGGCGGCTCTTATTTTACTTTGCTCTCGGGTGCGCTTTTTCGTAGACTCTTTTTAGGCTTTCTACGGTTACGTGAGTGTAAATCTGCGTAGTAACTAAATTTTTATGCCCGAGCATTTCTTGAACGCTTCTTAAATCGCAACCTCTGTCTAAAATGTGCGTGGCAAAAGTATGGCGCAAAGTGTGAGGGCTTACTTTTTTTGCAAACCCCGCTTTTATAAACCAATTGTGCAAAGCTCTTCTTGCCGTTCTTTGGTCTAGCCTTTTTGCGCGGACATTTAAAAAAGCGGGCGAGTTAATCTCTGCGGGAAGCTTATTTTGACGCCGTTGTATAATATAATCGCGCATAGCCTCTAGAGCAGGTTCGCCTATGGGAACTATCCTTTCTTTGCCGCCTTTTCCGAAAACTGTCACAGTATTGCCTAAAAAATCTATATTTTTTATATTGAGACGCGCAAGCTCTTCAATGCGCAGCCCGCAGGAATAAAGGAGTTCTATCATGGCTTTGTCGCGCAAAGAGAGTTCTGGTATTTCAAAAAGATTTCTCATTTCTTCTTCGGTGAGAAACGCGGGCATTTTTTTATCTTTTTTTGGTCCCGACATGCTTCCCATAGGGCTTGCGCTGACGTATTCGTTTAAAGTTAAAAATTTATAAAAAGTGCGAAGCGAAGAAAATTTTCTATTGACAGCCGCTTTGCTAAGTTTTTTTTCGCTTAAAAAAGCTAAGTATTTCCTTATAATAGGTTTATTGGCGTCTAAAAATGAGGCAAACCTTTCTAATGAGGAAAGACTTTCCGGCGAGGGAATTCCTGCAAACAAAGCGAGGTCTCCAAACGGGCAAGAGCCTTTAGAAGAGGAAAAGTCTGCGCTTTGCAAAAATAAAGCAAAATCTAAAATGTCGGTTTTATACGCTCTTACAGTGTTGTCCGAAAAATTTCTTTCCGCTTTAAGATATTTGCTGAAACTCTCTATTTTTTCTTGGTTTTCTTTGCCGATTTTTTCGCTGTATTTTCGGGCGCTTGCTTGACGCTCTTCTGCTTCGGCTTCAAGCTGTTTGCGGAAACTTCTTTTTCTTTTATCCATTGTAAATTCCTGCATTTAGGAAATGCCGAACAAGTAAGAAACTGCCCTCTTTTGCCTATTCGTTTAAGCATCATAGA
The DNA here is from genome assembly GCA_031277075.1 of Endomicrobium sp. GTDB lineage: Bacteria > Elusimicrobiota > Endomicrobiia > Endomicrobiales > Endomicrobiaceae > JAISLV01. The sequence continues at coordinate 12,610 of JAISLV010000194.1, forward strand.
ACCGCATTTTCCGCATTTAATATCCGTTTTTTCAGGTTCGGGCTTTATGACTTTGTTTCCGTCTTTATCTATATTATAGGTAGTCTTGCATTCGGGGTAACGTTTGCAGGCAAGATAACTTTTTCCTTTAAAGCCGACTTTTTTTATTAAAGGCGAGCCGCATTTATCGCATTTCATATCCGTTTCTTCAGGTTCGGGAACAGGCTTTCCGTCTTTGCCCAAAGGTATTGTAGTTTTGCACTCGGGATACCCCGAACAGCCCAAAAATCGTCCGTTTCTTGACTCTCTTATTACAAGAGGTTTTCCGCATTTAGGACACATTTGCCCGCTTTCTTGCGCCTGAACTTTTTGCCTTTGAAGATTCTTTTCCGCTTCCTTGAGTTCTGCGCTAAAAGGCGCGTAAAATTCTTTTATGACGTTTTGCCAAACTTCTTTATTGTCGGCTATTTCGTCAAGTTTTTCTTCAATATCGGAAGTGAACTTTATATTGATAATATCGCCGAAATGTTTTTTTAAAACGTCGTTGACCACAATGCCCAAATTTGTAGGAAGAAATTTTTTGCCGTCAAGGCGGACGTATAATCTGTCAAGTATGGTTTTAATCGTAGGCGCGTAAGTGGAAGGTCTGCCTATGCCGTATTCTTCAAGAGCTTTGATAAGGCTTGCTTCGTTATATCTAGGCGGAGCTTCGGTAAAATGACGTTCGGGCAAAAGGCGCGATAAGTTGAGCGTTTCTCCTTCTTCAAGCTGCGGCAACTTTGACTCTTTTTCTTCTTCTTCAATGTTGTAGACTTTTAAAAAACCGTCAAAAATCAAAGAGCTGCCCGACGCTTTAAAAATATAGTTGTTTGCCGAAATTTCCGCAGAAGAGACATTGTATAGAGCGTCTGACATTTGGCTTGCCATATACCTTTTCCAAATTAAATCGTAAAGTTTAAATTCGTCGGGCGATAAAAATTGTTTTATCAACTCGGGCAAACGTTTTGGCGAAGTAGGTCTTATCGCTTCGTGGGCTTCCTGCGCTCCTTTTGTTTTCGTTTTATAAAATCTGGGGGAGGGCGGAACAAAAGTTTCGCCGTATTGCGACGCTATAAATTTAAGCGTTTCGCCTTGAACGCTTTTTGCTATGTTTAAAGAGTCAGTTCTCATATAAGTTATCAAACCAGCCGCGCCCGACCCGGCGTTTATTCCCTCGTAAAGTTTTTGCGCCAGCATCATAGTTTTTGAAGCGGAAAATCCAAGCCGCCTTGAAGCGTCTTGCTGCATAGTAGAGGTCGTATAAGGCGCGTAGGGGGAACGCTTTCTTTGTTTTGTTTCAACGGATAAAACTTTGTAAGCCGCGTTTTCAAGCTCTTTTAAAATGGCGTCGGACTGTTCTTTATTTTGTATTGATAATTTATCGTATTTAACGCCGTTTTTTGAAGCTATACTTGCCTTAAATAAAACCGCGTCGGGCTTTTTTTGGTTAAGTTCGGCTTCAATGCTCCAGTATTCAACGGGAACAAATTTTGCAATTTCTTCTTCTCTGTCGCAAATAATCATAACCGCTACGGACTGAACTCTTCCTGCAGAAAGCCCGCGTTTAATTTTTTTCCATAAAAGAGGCGAAAGCTGATAGCCTAAAAGCCTGTCTAAAATGCGGCGCGCCTGCTGGCTGTCTATTAGTCCAGCGTCCAGCTTTCTGGGGTTTTGCACCGCTTGCGTTATAGCTTCGGGCGTAATTTCATGGAAAGTTATTCTCTCAATTTTTTCATCCGCCAAATTCAGCGCCTCTTTTAAATGCCAAGCGATAGCTTCGCCTTCGCGGTCAAAATCGGTCGCAAGATATATTTTATCCGAAGAGTCGGCGAATTTTTTTAAATCGGAAATAAGTTTTTTTGCCTTTACGATATTTACGTAAAAAGGCTTAAAGTTATCTTCAATGTCAATGCCTATTTCGCTTTTGGGCAAATCCCTAATATGCCCGAAAGAACTTTTTACGGTAAAATCTTTTCCCAAAATTTTGGAAATAGTTTTTTCTTTAGCGGGAGATTCCACAATAACAAGATATTTTCCCATGTTTTTTCCTTTTAGTACCGGCGTTTTTTTAATCTTTAGCAAAACTGCAGGCATAATTTTATTTTGGGTTTTGCCGTTTTTTACTATGAGATTCTTTTTGATTTTGGCAAGGGACGCGGCAAGAATTAATTTAAGTTTTTGAAAATAGCCTTTAATTTTTTTGTTGAACGTTTCTTTGCTTTGCGTTTTCAATCCCGCCGTTTAACATAAACTTGTCCGGGCAGAGTTTTTATCAACCCGTCCATTTCAAGTTTTAAGAGTATAGCGGCAATATCCGAAATAGCAAGGCTTAATTTTTGCGATATTAAATCTATGCCCGTCCCGTTTTCATATTCGGAAATGAGTTTGAAAACTTCGTTTTCGGCTCTATTTTCAATTTGCGGACAACGCTTGCTTTGCTCTGAAAAATTTTGCCGCCCGCAATTTTGAGGCGCGAAAGTTTGCTCGGCAAAACTCTGCCGCTCAAAAGTTTGTCCGCCAAATATTTGCTCGTAGACTTCGCGCGGGCTTAAAGCTGGAAAAGCTCCGTTTTTTATTAAATAATTCGTCCCTTGAGAAAATTCTCCATATACGTTTCCCGGAACGGCAAAAACGTCTTTGCCGTATCCTGCGCAAATGTTTGCGGTAATTAAAGTTCCGCTTGGCAAAGCGGCTTCGGTAATTAAAGTCGCTTTTGAAAGCGCGGCTATTATGCGGTTTCTTTTTGGGAAATTTCTTTTATCGGGCGGAAACGTTATAGGAAACTCGCTTATCAGCGCGCCTTTTTGCGATATTTCAGCCTGAAGTTTTGCATTTTCAGGCGGATAATTTACAAGAATCCCATTTCCTAAAACGGCAATTGTCCTTGAATTATTATTTAGCGCGGCTCTATGGGCTATGCAGTCTACGCCCCTTGCCAAGCCTGAAACTATGGTAATATTTTTTTGAGCAAAATACGCGGCAAACGCCTCTGTCGCCGTTTTGCCGTAGTGCGTCGGCTTTCTGGTTCCGACTATTGATATTGAGTTAAAATCTTCTTTGAGCAAAGAGCCTTTTACATATAAAAGCGGCGGGCTGTCGGGATAATTTTTTAAAATTTCAGGGTAAGCCGCGTCCGTATAAAGCAAAATTTGTATCTTATTGCGCTGCGCAATTTCAAATTCTTTTTGCGCGGCGTCCGACTTTGAAACTGAAATTATTGAATCTGCGGTTTTTTCGCCTATCTGCTCTACCGATAAAAGTTCGCGTTTAGAAGATTTTAAAACGTTTTCCGCCGTTTCAAAAACGCTTAAGAGATTTTCTAAGCGCGCAATTCCTATGTCTTTTGCCAAACACAGCTTAAATAAAGCCAATTGTTTTTCGTCCATTTCTTTATTGTAAATAAATCGGTCAAACTTTGTCAAATTAATCCGTTAATGAAACAAAAAATTTCAAACAAATTTTCCCCCCGCGCGCCTTGACAAAAACTTTTGCATTTTATATTAGTATATTAGCAACTGCTAATATAAGAGGTAAAAAAATGGAACGCGCAAAAGAAACGGCGGAGCTTTTAAAAATTCTTGCAAACGAAAACAGGCTTTTAATTTTATGCTCTTTAATGCAAAAAGAGAAAAACGCCTGCGATATTTTAAAAGAAGTTCCTAAAATAAGCCAATCGGCGCTTTCGCAGCATTTAACGCTTTTGCGGGCGGCGGGCATATTAAAATGCGAAAAAAACGGTTTAAACGTTAAATATACGATAGCCGATAAAAGAACGGCGGACATTATAAAAGCGTTAAAAAAATATTATTGTAAAACTTCTTTATAAAACGAAAACGGAGGACAGATGAGCAAAATTTTGATAGTCGGAGGAGTCGCAGGCGGAGCGGGAGCCGCCGCAAGGATAAGAAGGCTTGACGAAAAAGCCGACATTATTATGTTTGAAAAAGGCGAGCATATTTCCTACGCAAACTGCGGGCTTCCTTATTATATAGGCGGCGAAATTAAAGAAAAATCCGCTTTGTTTCTTCAAACGCCAGAAAGTTTTAAAAAGAGATTTAATGTGGACGCGCGCGTATTAAACGAAGTTATTTCAATAGACAAAGAAAACAAAAAGGTTAAAGTCCGCAATTTAAAAACAGGCGAAATTTACGAAGAAAATTACGATAAACTTATACTATCCTGCGGGGCGCGCCCTATAAAGCCTAAAATAGAGGGCATAGATTTAGAGCAAGTTTTTACATTGAGAACTGTTTCAGACGCATACAAAATTAAAGATTACGCGCAGCAAAACCGCCCTAAAAGCGCGGCTGTTATGGGCGCGGGGTTTATCGGCGTTGAAATAGCTGAAAATTTACAATCGTTAGGCGCAGACGTAAATTTAATTGAAGCGTCAAACCAAGCGTTGTCCTTGCTAGATTACGAATTGGCGTGCGAAATTCATCAGCACATACAAAAGAAAGGCGTTAAACTATTTTTAAATAACGCCGTTAAAAAAATATCAAAGGAAGGCAATTCTTTAAAAATTTCGCTTGACGGCAAAGAAATTACCGCCGATATGCTGGTTGTCTCTATCGGCGTTTCCCCAGAAAGCGAGCTTGCAAAAAACGCCGGGCTAAGCCTAAGCAAACGGGGCGCGATTATTGTAGACGAATATATGAGAACTTCCGATGAAAACATTTACGCCGTAGGCGATTCCGTTGAGACTGTTGATTTTGTGAGCAAAGAAAAAATTACCGCCGCGCTTGCAGGACCTGCAAACAAACAAGCGCGAATTGCCGCAGACAATATTTGCGGCGCGAAATCAAAATATTCCGGGACGCAGAGTTCGGCTATAGTAAAAATTTTTGACATGACTGCGGCGTCAACGGGAATTAACGAAAAAACGGCTAAAAAGTTAGGGTTAAATTACGATAAATCTTTTACTTACAGCGCAAGCCATGCGGGCTATTATCCGGGCGCGCTGAATATGAGCGTTAAAATTATTTTTGAAAAAAATACAGGGCGTCTTTTAGGCGCGCAAATCGCTGGGTTTGACGGCGTAGACAAAAGGTGCGACGTTTTAGCTTCGGCTATAAGGGCAAATATGAGCGTTTTTGATTTGACTAAACTAGACCTGTGTTATGCGCCTCCTTATTCTTCGGCAAAAGACCCTGTAAATACGGCGGGATGCGTTGCGGAAAATATTTTAACGGGCAAAATGAAACATTTTCATTGGCACGACGTTGAAAGTTTGCCGCGCGACGGCTCTATAACCCTGCTTGACACAAGAACAAGCGCAGAATACGAAAACGGGCATATTGACGGCTTTATCAATACGCCTCTTGACCTGCTGCGCGAAAGGCTGAACGAACTAGATAAAAGCAAGCCCGTATATTTGACATGCCAAATAGGTTTGAGAGGATATATAGCCGCAAGAATTTTAATGCAAAACGGTTTTGACGCCTATAATTTAAACGGCGGTTACAGACTATACCGTTTGATTTTTGGCAAAACAGACGGCGCGCTCCAAAACGATAGCAGCCCGAAAAACTTTGACAAGCCCGTTGAAAACGGCGGCTGTAAAATTATTAGAGTAGACGCCTGCGGTTTGCAATGTCCGGGTCCTATAGTAAAGTTAGGACAAACTTTAAAAGAAGCGTCCGACGGCGATATCATAGAAATTAAAACTACAGACCCCGCGTTTGCTTCAGACATACAAAATTATTGTAATTCTACGGGCAATCAGTTTTTAGAGTTAACTTCGCAAAAAGGCGTTGACGCTGTAAAAATCAAAAAAACGCAAAAATCTTTAGGTATATGCAATGCCAAAACTTGCAACTCTAAAAACTTCATAGTGTTTTCAGAAGATTTAGACAGAGCTATAGCGGCTTTTATTATGGCAAACGCCGCGGCGGCAATGGACAGAAAAGTTAAAATGTTTTTTACTTTTTGGGGTTTAAATATTTTAAAACGCTCTGAAAGAGTTTGCGCAAAAAAAGATTTTATATCTAAAATGTTTGGGTTTATGACGCCGCGCGGCAGCTTAAAACTTCCGCTGTCAAAAATGAACGTATTTGGGCTTGGAGCCAAACTTATCCGCTTTATAATGAAACGCAAAAACGCGGAAAGTTTAGAAACGCTTATAGAAGCGGCAAAAAAATTAGGAGTTGAGTTTATAGCCTGTTCAATGAGCATGGACATTATGGGCATAAAACGCGAAGAACTTATAGACGGCGTTCAAATCGGCGGCGCGGCTTCTATGCTTTCCTTTGCCGAACAATCCGACATGTCGCTTTTCATCTGACAACTTTTAGCGCCGAGCGAAGCATACAATTACAGCAAAAAATTTGCTGTAAAAAATTGACAGAATTAAATCAATATTATATACTCAATGATTATTGTATAAAAAAAGGGGCTGTAGCTCAGCTGGGAGAGCGCTTCGTTCGCAACGAAGAGGTCGGCGGTTCAATCCCGCTCAGCTCCACATTTTTATACGCAAAATTGAAGACATCGCGTACGCTTTCTTTTTTAACTGTCCCCTTTCCTGTCCTAATCTTCAAACGGAGATATTCCCTTACACAAAAATCACGGCAGGTACTTTTAGCGAGGAACGAAAATGTTTTTAGTTTTGGCTGTTTCTCTGTCTTGTTTTTCTTCAGTTTTTGCATTATTTGACATAGATGGGAAAAGTTGATATAATCGTATAAGTTTTATAAATCGCGGGGTGGAGCAGCCCGGTAGCTCGTCAGGCTCATAACCTGAAGGCCGCAGGTTCAAATCCTGCCCCCGCAATAATAAAATTAGTATTTTAGCGTCAACGCAAGTAAATTTATGCGACCTTTTAAAGGTCGTTTTTTTTTTGTATAATTGTGCGTCTTTAAAGCCCAGTATTTTTGAAGAAATAAGCAAATACAAATGCCTCTTGCCGTCGCCAAAAACCGATGCGAAGCATCGCGCAAAACTGACGCGAAGCGTCGCGCATGACGAATTAACTAATAGGGTATCTTGCAAAAACCTATAATGTTCGTAATTGCCGTAAATTTTGCGGCGGTTCAAA
>JAISLV010000197.1 GCA_031277075.1 Endomicrobium sp.
CACTTATATAAGACGGCATATGGCGACGCATTATAACGAGCCTATAGATATAGCTTCCTCTTCGCTAACCGAACACGGAACTGTCTACGGCGGCGAGGAAAACCTTATAAAAGGCGTAAAGAATCTTATAACGCTTTATAAACCTAAAGCCATAGGAGTTTTAACAACGTGTCTTGCCGAAACTATAGGCGAAGACATAAACCGCATAATAAATAAAATGTCTAAACGACAAGAAATAAAAAAAGTAAAGTTTATACCCGTTTCGAGCGCAGGATACGCAGGAACGAATACCGACGGTTTTGAAAGCGCGGCGCGCGCCGCCGTAGAAAGTATCGCGGTAAAAAAAGCTAAAGACAACGGGTATATAAATATCGTTATGTGCGAAACATCCTGCGCCGACGTAAGATTTATAAAAGAAGTTTTAGACGATATGGGCGTTAAATACGTTTTGCTGCCCGATATTTCTGATAATCTTGACAGACCTCATCTAAAAAAATATGAAAAGCTCTCTTTGGGCGGAACAAAACTTTCGGATATAAAAAAGATGTCAGGCGCAAAACACGCCGTTCAAATAGGAATGTTTACGCCCGATAAATTGTCAGCCGCGCAATATCTTTACGAAAAGTTCGGCGTGCCTTATACAAAATGCAATATGCCTTTGGGTTTTGAAAACAGCTTGAAATTTTTTGAAACTATTTCAAAAATAAGCGGCAGAAAAATCCCTGAAAAATATATTTTGCAAAAAGGGCGAATGCTAGACGCTATGGTTGATTCTCATAAATACAATGCCGCAGGGCGCGCCGCAATTTTTGGCGAACCCGAGCTTGCCTATTGCGCGGCTTGTCTCTGCCTTGAAAACGGAATTTTGCCCGTTATATGCGCTACGGGCTCAAAATGTAAAGAGTTTAAGCCCGCGTTAGAAGAAAGAATACGGCGGCTTGCCGCTTTAAAACTTGAAGATAACTTCTATATTGCAGATAACGCAGACTTTTCAGATATTGAAGAAGCGGTAAAAGAATTTAAGCCAAATATTTTAATAGGCAGTTCCGACGCAAGAAGAATAGAAGAAAAAACAGGCGTACAGCTTGTAAGAATAGGGTTTCCTATACACGATAGAGTGGGCGGACAAAGACAATTAAAATTCGGATTTAACGGCAGTTTAAATATTTTAGACGAAATAACGAACGCGCTGATTAAAAAAACGGCGGACGCTTACAGACAATTTAATTACGAAACGCATTTTAAAGGCGGGGAAGTTAAAATTTTTGACAGCTTTGAAACAGGAAATTATAAAGAAAATGCGGTTGAGGGCGAAAAGTCATACAAAGATTTCAATACGCCAAACGCAAACGCTTCTTTGCAGTCTAAGCCGCCAAACTTTGCGTCTTTACCGCGCAAAGATTTGCATCCTTGTTTTAACTGCGCGGCTGCGCATACTAATGCCCGTCTGCATTTGCCGATAGCTCCAGCGTGCAATATTTCTTGCAACTATTGTCTTCGCAAATACGATTGCGCAAACGAATCTAGACCGGGAGTGGCAAGTTCAGTTTTAACGCCGCAGCAGGCGTTAAAGAGATTTGAAGACATTAAAAAGAATACGCCTAATCTTACCGTAGCGGGCATAGCGGGACCCGGCGATGCATTGGCAAACTTTGACGCCGTTAAAGAAACGCTGTCTCAAATAAGAAAAATAGACAAAGATATTATTTTTTGCCTTTCTACAAACGGGCTTATGCTGCCTTTTTACGCAGGCGAATTAATAAACTTAGGCGTTTCCCACGTAACTATTACGATTAACGCCGCAGACGCGGGCATTGGCGAAAAAATATATTCGCATATAGATTATTTAGGCGAGCGTATCTACGGCAGACAAGCGGCTGAAATACTATTAAAAAACCAGCTTGACGGTCTGCGGTTTTTATCGGGCAGGGGCGTAATTTGTAAAGTAAATATAGTAGTTCTTTCGGGCATAAACGAACATTCCATATCGGATATAGCGGCGCTTGCAAAAGACGGAGGAGCTGCGATAACCAATATTATGCAAATGATTCCCGTAAAGAACACAGTTTTTGAAAACTTGCCTCTTGTAAACATGGCTGCAATAAACGAAAAAAGAAAAGAATGTCAAAAGATTTTGCCGCAAATGTTTCATTGCAAACAGTGCCGCGCCGACGCCGTAGGCATATTGGGCGACGACAAATCTATAGATTTTTTGCCAAACGCTCAAAAACTTGAAAAAGATAACTCTTGCGCGCCGCAAAAGCCCGTTTTGCCGAAGGTAAAATACGCCGCGGCAAGCAAAAGCGGAATTTTGATAGACTTGCATTTTGGCATGGCTGAAGAATTTTATATATACGAATACAGCGCTGAAGATAAAACTTTTAACTTTATTGAAAAGCGCGCCGTAGAAAAATATTGCTCCGGCAAAACGCAATGCCTTGATAAAGAAGATAAAATAGGAAAAATAATTTTTACTATAAAAGACTGCAAAGCCGTTTTATGTTTGAGAATAGGCGACAATCCTGCAAAAAAACTCTCTAAAAACGGCATAGCGGTTTATGAAACTTACGATAGAATTGAAGACGCTTTAAAACAAGCCGCAAAGGGCGGAGAAAAAATTAGAAAAGCGTGTTAGACGTTTTTTTTGCGGCGCAAAAGTCCGCGCGCCTTTGTTTAACGCTTTATTTTGAAAAACATTTGTTTTGAAAAATATTGTTTTGCAAATAGGGGGGGGGATATGATAAGTCCGAAATTTCACTTTTTTATATGCGCGAGTTCAAAAACGCAAGGCGAGCCGAAAGGTTTTTGCAGTT
>JAISLV010000145.1 GCA_031277075.1 Endomicrobium sp.
GAATACGTATCTTTGTCGGAAGAAAGAATAAAAAAGGCGGATAACTGCGAGGAATTTTTTATATGAGCGAAAGAGAAATTTTAGAAAAAGCATATAGCGACGCCGTTAAGTTAAATGCCGATAATGTGTCTGACATTATTAGAAAAGATATAGATATATTGATTGAAAATATAGATAGCAATAAATCTTTAGTTTCTGCTTTGACAACAAGTCTCTTAAAGAAAATAACAACTCCAAATCAAGATATTCGCCTACATAGAACGGTCTTTGAAAATGGATATTCTGCGAGAGTTTTAGACACCAATATGACATCGCCATTTTTTAAGAATTATTTTCCCAAGTATGCTAATAAAGAAAGCTCTTTTTTAACATTAGCCACAAGAGAAGAAATAAAATGGAATAAAAAAGACGGAATAAATTTAAAAATACGAAACAAAAAATTAAGAGAAGCTTTTTTAAATATCTTTGACCAAGTAGAGACTTTTAAGAAAGATCCAAAAAAATATCTCGCCTATTTATTTTTCAAACTTATAAAATTATCAGAAAACAGCGAGGATTTGTTTCAGAAAACAGAACGGCAAAAAATGGGAAACTCAAACGTCCTAAACATCAATACAATTCTTGCAATGCTTGCAAAGCATTTTGAAATTAAGAAAAGTTCAAGATTGCCGGTGATAGCGATATATTCAATCTATGAAGTTCTTTTCAATAAGTTTGATAGGTATAAAAATAAACGGCTTATGCCCTTGCAGGCTCATACTTCATCGGATAAGCGCGGCTTTGGCGATATAGAAATATACACAAAAGATAATAAACCTTTTGAAATAGTTGAGATTAAACATAATATCCCTATTGACGAGTATTTGATTTTTGATGTAATAAAAAAGATAAGTAAAATTGAGGTTGACAGATATTATATTCTCACTACTTTTCATAACACTTTCGAGAATGCGTCTGATGAAAATAAAATTTCAGATTTGATTTTAAGAACTAAAAAAGAGCGCGGCGCAGATATTATAGCCAATGGTATTTTGACGACGTTAAAATACTATTTAAGGTTTATAGACAATTACGACGACTTTTTGAAATACTATACAAAAAACTTGATTAATGACGCAAAAGTATCAACTGAAGTTAAAGATTTTCATATAGAAGAATGGAATAAAATCAGAGAGAGCTGCAATGGCTAAACCCAAACAAAACAGGTTTCGCGATTGCCAGTATTGTAAAAAAACAATGAACATCCGCGCAACTTGCTGCACGGATGTTCATTCATAAATAGGCGTCTCTAAAAACCCTAACGCCCGTCCGAGCCTGCGCCTTGAGACATTGTCTCTGCGGATTGCTACATCAGAAAATTTGTCCGTCCTTGCTCTTAGGATGCGGCTTGCATTTTTCTTCTTTGAACTGCCGCAAAATTTGCGGCAATTACGAACATTATAGGCTTTTAGAGACCCCCAAATGGCGGCGCTGGAAGCGAGGCAAAAATAAATATTGAACATTTCTGAAAAGTAGCTGCCGTGTATCTTTGCCTAGCCGCTTAGTTGCGTCTTTTGCTCTTTGGCGTTTTTGCCATGCATCAATGCGTCCATGCGTCTGTTGTTGTAGTTGCCTAGCTGCCCAGCCGCTTAGCTGCGTTCTTTGTTCTTTTGCCGTTTATCGGGCGTAGCTATTATGTATATATTTTCCACTAGTTTTCCGGGATTAAAATGTTTTACGTCGAACCACATAAATTTAAAACGCAGCGCGGAAACTGAAGTTATTTCAAGCGGATTGTCGGGGGCATACCAGTATGCGCTGGGGTCTGCTAAAAATATGGTGTCAACTCTTTTCTTTTTTGCGTTAAATCTTTTATGGTACCCGCACGCCACAGCCCAATGCCCGCCCCAGTCTATCCATTCAACTATAACGGGAGTTCCTTTTCTTATATTTTCCTTTATCATTTTTAAAGTTCCGTCGGTTCCGTATTTAACGTTAAACCCATTGTTTTTTAACCATTTGGCAATCTGCTCGGGATTTGCCCCGTGCGTTTTGGACGTTCCCATTTCTTTTGCTATTTTCATTTCGGTTTTATGATTAAGCTGCGCGTTAGAAAGTTTTCCGTAAAAATTTAATAATGACATTACGACCGCCGCGCCGCACGTGTAATCTGTAGTCTGCTGATAACCCTTAAAATTTTTAAGATATTTAAAATTTTTATCGGGGTTAGAAAGCAGTTGATAATAGTCTGCAACTCCGATAGAACTTTGTTTTTCGTATAGCGAGTTTGTCGTCATGGCGTCCTTGTAGCGGTCAAGAGGACGTAGAAATTGACCGCTTTTTTATCGTTTAATATATACGTCAAAAAAACTGTTTTAATGCTGATGAGTGGGAAACGGCGAAATATCCCGTCGGCAGACAATGTCTGCCGACGACCCTTTTGAAAAAAGAAAATAACGACAAAGATAAAAAAAGGCGACGGCGGATGCTGAAATAAATTCAGCATGACGGATAACGGAAACGGCGAACGGATAACGGACAACGACAATGGCGAAATACCCAGACGGCAGACTTTGTTTTCCGACACCCTTTTTTCAAAAAAAGAAAATAACGACAAAGACAAAAAAAGGCGACGGCGGGTGCTGAAATAAATTCAGCATGACGGGCAACGGATGACGGCAAAGGCAATTACAAAGTCTTTGCTTAGCTGCGTTTTTTGTTCTTCTGCCGTCTTTGCCTTTGTCGTCTTGTCGATTGCTTAGCTGCCTAACTTCCTAGCTGCTTAGCTGCGTTATGATGCGTCTTTGCAAGCGGCTGCCCTTTTTAAAAGGGCAGCCGCTGCGGTTGGGGAAGACGCGCAGATGACCTATTGAAGACCTGCGGCTTTTTTAAATTCCAGCCAAATTACTTCGTGAGCGGCTTCCGCTTCGGGCGAAACATTTTTTAGAATTTCAAGTTTTTCACGCGATATATTTGAAGGGAGCGTTACTAATTCTTTGTAAGGAGGTTCTATAAGTTTGTCCGCGGCTACGTTTGTGCTGAAAAAACCCGTGAATTTAAGATTTTCCACCGCATTTTTAGCGTCTAACAGCCAGTCTATAAAAGCGTAGGCGGCTTGAGGATTTGGCGCTTTTGAAGGAATAAACGTCGCAATAACGCCGAAATCTACGCCTTCCTTAGGATAAACTACTTTAAGAGACGGTTTTGCGACTTTTGCAAGCGTTACTTGAGAAGTATATAAAAGACCTGCGGCAATTTCGCCTGCGATTATGTCGTCGTTAAGATTGTCGTCTTTTATAAGGCGGACATTAGGCGCAAGCTCTTTAAGTTTTTTGCCTGCGGCTTTTATATGGTCAATGTTTTCGTCGTTAATGCTGTAGCCTAAGGTTCTTAAAGCCGCGCCGTTTATGCTTCTAAAGCTGGCTACTATTCCCACATTATTTTTTAAAGCGGGATTCCACAAATCATTATAACCTTTAATGTCAACTTTGGTAAGCGCAGGGTCGTAAAGTATTGACAAAATGCCCACAAGGTAGGGAACAGTGTATTCGTTATTTTTGTCAAAATACTGATTTTGATAGACAGGATTGATATTTTTGTAATTTTTTAATTTGCTCTTATCAATTTTTTGAACTAACCCTTCGGCTATAGCCGTTTCTATAATGTAATCGTCTGCGATAATTACATCGTATTCCCCGCCTTTTGCCGCCTGCAATTTTGCAAGCATTGTTTCGTCTAAATCAAAGTTCACATAATTGACTTTAATCCCCGTCTCTTTTTCAAAGGCTTCCAATACGGCAGGCTCAAAAGAATTTTCCCAAGTAAAAACGTTCACAACTTTATTGGGTTTAGCCGCCGAACTTTCCTGCGCAAATCCTACAAAAGAAAAAACAAACGCCGCTGCAAACAACAATACTGATTTCTTCATTGCATTTCCTCCGTTTTTATAGTTTATTTTGATTTAACGTCTTACGGCTTTTTTAGCAAACTGCGTAAAAATTAAACTCGGGCGACATCGCGCCGCAAACAATAGCGAATTTTTCGTCATGGTTCCTCCATTTTTTAGTCTATTTTAACGCTTTGCGTTTTTGAGCAAATCTCGCAGAAATAAGGCTCAATAACACTGTGGCGAAAAACAGCAAAGAACATAGCGCGTTGGTTTTTGGGGTAGTGCCGATTTTTATTTGCGAATAGATTTTTATCGGCAGAGTATTTGTGTCGACGCCGGAAACAAATACGCTTATTATTACGTCGTCAAAACTCATCGCAAAAGCTAAAAATATTCCAGAAAGCACTGCGGGAAAAATTAACGGCAAAGTTATGTCAAAAAAAGTTCTAATCTCGCCCGCTCCCAAATCTCTGGCGGCTTCGGCGTAACTTTTGTCTATGCCTACAAGCCGAGCTTTTACCAGCAGATATATGTAAGGAATGCAAAAAGCCACATGCGCTATCGTTAAAGTAAGCATTCCCAATTTTAGCCTTATAAGAGAAAAATAAGCTAAAAATACCATTCCCAAAATTATTTCGGGAAGCATTATCGGCAAAATAGAAACGTACTCTACAATTTGCCCGCCGCGTATTTTTGCGCGCGACATTCCAAAAGCCGCAAGCGTTCCGATAATTGCCGCAAAAGCGCTGCTTAAAACGCCAAGTTTTAAGCTGGTATAAAGGCTTTCAAGCATCTGTCTGTCTTTAAATAATTGTCTATACCAATCTAAGGTGAACCCGCTCCAGATGGAAGTTATTCTGCTTACGTTAAAAGAGTATATTATTACAATAATTATCGGCAGATAAATCATTAAAAGACAGAATATGAGATATATGTTTGCGGCTTTTGAATTTTTCATACAAGCCCTTCTAAAGACGCTGATTTTGTGAGTTGTCTGTAAATGAATAAAAATACGCCGGTAAGAACAAGAAGAGCGACGCTTAAAGCCGCGGAAAAAGGCCAGTCGTGAGCGTTCATAAGTTCTTCTTGGACGAGATTTCCCACAAGCACCACTTTGCTGCCGCCTAAAACGTCAGCTATAAAGTAAAGTCCCATAGACGGCACAAAAGTTAAAACTATGCCCGAAAAAATTCCCGGCGCGGTAAGAGGAAGCGTTATCGTGCGGAAAGCGTAAAATGGCGAAGCTCCCAAATCGCGCGCGGCGTCAATAAGTTTCCAGTCAAGTTTTTCGGCGCTCGCATAGACGGCGTAAATCATAAAAGGAATTAAAATATAAATCATTCCCACTATTACGGCAGGATAGGAATATAAAAGTTTTAGCGGCTGTTCAATAAAACCGAATTTAATAAGGATTTTATCCAATATCCCGTTTGCTCTAAAAACTATAATCCATCCGTAAAGCCTTATAAGAGCGTTTGTCCAAAACGGGATTATCAGCAAAAGCATCGCCGTGTTTCTCCATTTAGGCGGCAATTTTGCCATAAAATATCCGAAAGGATACCCTATTAAAATAACGGCGGCTGTGCTTATTAAAGCCAGTTTCAAAGAATTCCAAAAAATTTCAATATAAAGCGGGTCAAAAATTTTTATATAATTTGCAATCGTCCAATCCGCAGACACTCCCCACGCGCCTTCGCGGCGCGCAAAACTTAAAATAACCATATATATCAAGGGACCTAAAACAAAAGCCAAAGTAAATAAATACATCGGAGCTATCGCAAAAAGCGCGGCAAATTTTGAGCGTTTTTGAATATGGTTCATATACCGCTCCAGCGCACTTGAAGAGCTTTTTTGTAATCCCAATATATTGCGACCGTTTCGCCTATCGAAAGCGGAAAATCTATGCCGTGCCTGCTTGCCGTTATTTCGTTGCCGTCGGGCAATACCGCGCTTATTCGCAAAAGTCCGCCAGTAAAGGTTTTAGAGCTTATCTCGCCTATTAAAACTTCTTTAGAACTGTTTTGCGAACATGGAACTATATGAACGTTTTCGCTTTTTACGGCTACGGCGATTTTTTCGTTTACCGCGTAAAAGCCGTCGCCGTCTTTTTGTTTAGACGCCAAAAATATCCCGCCGTCGCGCGAAAGAACAATTTTGTCGCCCTGCAAAGACAAGACGTTTCCCGTGAGAACGTTTGAGTTGCCGACAAACTTTGCCGCGTAAGAAGTTTTAGGACGGTCGTAAATGTCTGCGACGCAGGCTACCTGTTCAAAACGTCCGTCGCGCATAAGCGCTATTCTATCGGACATATTGAGCGCTTCTTCTTGGTCGTGAGTTATATACACAAAGGTTATGCCTAACTTTTTTTGAAGAATTTTAAGCTCGTTTTGCATTTGTCTGCGCAGCGTCAAATCCAAAGCCCCCAAAGGCTCGTCTAAAAGCAAAACTTTCGGACTTACTATTATCGCTCTTGCAATAGCGACGCGCTGACACTGCCCGCCCGAAAGTTCCGACGGCATACGGTTTTGAAACCCTGCAAGCCGCACAAGGCTTAAAACTTTTGTAACCGCGTCTCTAATTTCGCTTTTTGGTTTTTTCCTTAAACGAAGACCGTATCCGATATTTGTTTCAACGTTCATGTGCGGAAAAAGCGCGTAATTTTGAAAAACCGTGCTTACGTTTCTTTTTTCGGGAGCAAGAGAAGAGACGTCGGTTCCAGAAAGAATTATTTGCCCGCTGTCTGGGGATTCAAGACCAGCAATGATGCGCAGCGTTGTGGTTTTCCCGCAGCCCGAAGAGCCGAGCAAAGTAATAAATTCGCCCTCTTCTACGGAAAGATTGACGCCGTCTAACACTTGCGTATTTCCAAATTTCTTTTTTATATCGTTTAACTCTAAAAGAGACATAGCCGATTGACCTCTCCTTTTTTACGCCGCAGAAAGCAAAGCGCGGACGGCGGACGCGTCTATTTGAACAGAATCTTCTTGAATGTTTGCGCTTGTTTTTCTTTCGCCGTATTCTACAATAAGAGAATACGCCGCAGCCGCAGCCGCTGGGGAACCGTTTTCTAAAGCGAGAACGCCCGCTTTTATTTTTAACGCTTCGTAAAGTTCTTGCGCCGTAACAATTTCTTTTCCCGTCTCAATTTTTATATTTTGAGCAAAATTTTTAATATAGTCTTTGTCAACGTCGCCTTCGGATAAAGCCGTTCTTACAAACAGGTCGTAGAGCTTAGCGTCTGCAAGACCTTCGGGTATGTCGTATTTAGCTTTTGATTTTTGCGCTACGGCTTTTAAAAAAGCAAAAAGGCAGGCGTCTTTATCTTTTTGTTCGGCGGTTCTTTCAATTTTATCTAAAGCTGTTTTTAAAGAGGCGTTTGAGTTTATTTTTAAAATAGTTTTCAATATTTCAATTCTTTCGGGCTTTGAAAACGCTTCTATGATTTTGTCAAAATCCTGCGCTGTCAAGCTGGGAATTTCAGACAAGTCAAACTCGTAAGCCGTTTGCGCGGCAAGATTTTTTGACATTTTTTTATAAAATAAACGGGCGAGTTTTTCGCTGTTAAAAAAGTTCAGCGCGTCTTTGATTTTTGCTTCTATATCGTTGTCTTTTAAAAGGCTTATATACTCTTTGACGTCTATGAGCTTTATGGAGTCAATATCTGAGATCTCAAGCTTTTTTTCCAATTCGTCCGCGCTTTTAAAGCCCGACACTTCGCTGACGTTTGCGGGAGTTCCAAGTAGAAAATCTACGGAATAAATTTTGTCGGAACGCCTGTAAATATGCCCGCTAAAACCCATAGATATTAATTCTTTGTCCGAAAAAAGAGCGCTTTCGGTTTCTAGTTCGGAAGCGAAAACGTTTATTCCTTTTGGAAGAGACGATAAAATGCCCGCGATTTGCGTTTGAGTTTTATCTTTAAACAGGCTTAAAGGCAGGGCGATTTGCGCCGTCCCCGAATTATTAAAAGCGGCGGCGGCGTTGATAAGTTCAAGCGGCGAGCTTACGCCGCCGAAATCCATAATGATATTTCTCGCTAAAGCGCGTTTTTGCGCTTTTTCTTCTTTTCTTATTTTAGCAATAACGTCTGGCAGCGAAGAATCCGAAAACTCCGAAAGCTCTTCGGCGTATTTCCTAGCGACCGTTAAATTTCCGAAAGCGTCGTATCCCGTCCGTTCTTCTTCAAAAGACGAGTCTATTATAAGCGAAGAAGCGCTGACTTTTGCGTTGACGCCTATAACGTTTGCAAAAGAATAATTTGCCGTTATAACTATTTTGCCCGCGTCTTGCGCTTCGGAATATAAAACGTATCTGCCGGTTTTTTTGCTAACCCATATTATTTTGCCGTCGCAGGAAAGACCCGTGTTTTTAAAATCGTATTTTTCAAAATTTTCAGGCAGACGCCCGTTGATTACAAAAACGGTTATCTGCGCGCCGTCTTTAAGTTTTTCTTCTTTTGAGGCGGGGAGGGAATTGACGTAATCTAGCGCGTTTGTTACGTATTCGTAAGAAACGTCAAGGCTGTATTCTGCCTGCGAAAACGGTTTTATCGCCGCGTCCGCAAAAGAAATTACTCCGTCTATTATATTGGATAAAACTTTTGAATATTCGTCTTGCAGACTGTAGCTTGACGGACTTTCTTGCTCGGCGGGTTCTTGCTCTTGCGTTAAAGACGCGCCGTAATCAATAAGCTCTCTAATAAAATTTGCAAACAAAACGCCCGAATAATATTTTAGGTCTGGGTCTTCGCCGCTTATTGCAGCGTAATTTGTTTCAGGTCTAAAAGACGGATAGAAAGTAACAAGTTTCGTTCTTCTAAGGTATTCGACGTCCACGTCTTCTTCAAAATTTGTAAAATCGCGGTTTTTAGCGTTGTTTGCTAGAAATTCCCTGTTTATTATCTGCGGAACTCCGTTAGGTTTAGTTCTTGCTTTTTGAATGCTCAAGCAAAGAGTATTGTCGCCGTGAGCGATAGATAAGGCGTCTACGCGTCCGTCAACTCTTAAATATCCTCCGAAAAACCCCAAGTATCTAAGTTTCTCAAAAACGCGCGCCGCCTCATAATCGGTTAAAGGCTGGTCGTCGGCTCCTACAAACGCGCTCATAGCTTGAACGTATTCTTTAATATTGTCTAGCGTTAAATTTTCATAAACCCAATTGTTTTTGCTTAGGAAAGCCGTTATTTGGTTTCTTTTTGTAGAATAATATTTCCCGTTAAGGCGGATAAGATTTTCAGTTTCGTATAAATAGCTGTAGTCAGTTCCGGGATTTTTTGACCCTGCCAAATAGCGCGTGTTTAATACTGGAACGTATCGTCTCCCTGCGTTTTCTTGCGCATACCAGTCGTCTTTTATTTCCAAAACGGAACCGTCTTCGTATATTATGACGCCTCTTTCCCCGTTTTTACCGTTTGGGTCTTTTATTTTTATGAAAACGGAATTTTTATCCGAACCTATTTCTACCGTATAAGGCGTCCTTTCTAAGTATCCGTCTAATTCAGACGATTTATGTTTCCCCAAAGCGCGCGGGGCTTTCAGGCGGTAAGGGGACTTTTCTAAAAGTCCGCGCAATCTTTCTTTTATATCGTAGACGTCTCCGCCCGATTTAATAATATCTTTTACGGCTTTAGCCAGCTGCAGCGCGTTGTCGGTGGGAAGATAGCCCGCCCCCATTTCCATTTGCGACTGCATATTCGGCGTAAAATTAGCTCTAAAAATTTCCGTATAAGTCAGGTTCTTTTTTCCGTCTGAAACGATTTCGTATAAGTCAATGCCCGAAAATTCTTTTTCCTGTTCTTGTTCGTCTTGTTTTAATCCGTAGGAAATAATTGAATTTAGCAGCGAATTTATAAGAGCGTTCAGCTCGGGCGACGCAATATCGTTTGAAGAAACAATATTTTCGTCGGGATGCAAAGCAGCGTAAGAATTTAAAATATCCTCTTCGCTTTCGCTAAAACGCGCCGCTCTAAAATGCCAATATCCGTTCCTTTTATCAAGCCAAATTTTGCCTTCGGCTATAAACAAATATAAATCGCCGAACTCTTGGCTTGGAATTTTAAGGCTTAACGCGTATCTTCCCGTTCTTTCATTGATATATGGCTCGTCAACTCCGCGTTCTCTTAAATCAAAACCCGAATAATTATAATTATACGGCAAATAACTTATCTCTACGCCGAACTTTTGCGAAAATTCTTTTATATGTTCCTCAAAATCCGTTTTAAGAGAAACGTATTCAAGGAAAACCTGCGTCGCCGCTTTTTTTAAAGCGGAGACGTTTTGCGCGCTCGTATAATCTGTAGCTTGAGCCTGCGTCTGTTTGACTGCGGGAAGCTCGGCGATTTTTTGTTCTATGCTTTGGACGTCTAAAGTTTTTCCGTAAGCGAGCATTTTAGCGGCTATTTCCGACAAAGAAGCGTTTGTAATTTCAGACGAATAGCTTACGGGCATTGCAAACAATGGACCAAAAAGAACGTCTTCGGGGTCGGCGGCTTTTTTTGCGTAAAAAACTACGCTGCCTTCGTCTATGTCTATAAAACCTCCGTCCGCCGATATTCTTATTTTGCCCGCGTATTTTGCGTCGCGGTAAAATCCCGCCGAAACCGCGCTAAATCCATAGTCTTTTTTTAATTCTTCAATCAAAGGGTTCTCCGAGCCGTTTACATTATCAATATAAAACTGTCGGACAGCCGCGTTTAAAGCCGCCTTATTGGTTTCGTCCGAATATGAAATCGCTTCAGATTTTATTTTTTCTTCGCGCTGCAGCTCAATTCTTGCGATAAGAGCGTCTGCCGCTTCTTTATCTTCAACCTTAAAATAAAACGTTTCAATTCCGTCAAGGCTTTTGCGTTTTACTGAAAGCGCGTTTAAATCGTTTAAATCCTGCAAAGAAAGGCGCGTATTAGGCGCTTGATACCTTATTAAATTTGACTCTTGAGGATTATACCCTTTAAGAACGCTTACAATTCCTAAACTTTTTTCAAGATTTTGCGAATAACTTATCAATTCGTTAAGTAGAGCCGCGTAAGGGTTGTCTCCTTTAAGAAAAGAGCCTGTGACGACGTCGCTTTTACGCGCTCCGGTTAAATCGCTTAAATAGAGAACGTCATGGTCCTTTCCCTGCGCGCTGTAAATGGCTCTTTGCTCTTTGTTTGAGAAGACGTCTATTACGTTTATAACGTTTTGAAAATAAACAATACGGTCTCCGTCGTATATCGGGGTTCCAAAAACTATAGTAAAAATTTGTTCGCCGTTTAAATATACGTCAATAAAATCGCAGTTCAAATATCTGACATTAGACGCTCCTCTGTCTTCTATGCGTATTTCGCCGAGATGTTTAAAGCGTTCCCTGAAATACGCCCGCGCTTTTTCCCAGACGCCGTCTTTGTCTGCGCCGTGATTGTATTGGTATAAACTTCTTGCAAGAATCGCCAAACAATCGAAAGTCTCGTCAACTTCTATTAAGTCTTGCCGATATTGTTGAGCGGGAGCATAGTTTTTTTGCAATATAGAGTCTTCCAATGCGCCGCCGTAAGCTATCAGCTCTTCTAAAGCCTTTGCTATCGAAACTGGAACTTGAGACGAATATTTTACCGCGCTCAAATCTTCAAAAACGCCTCTTTCCTTGTCAAAGTTTTTTAAAACCGTTCCAGCCTGCGCGGTTTCTGAGTCTAAAGCGTAAACTACAATGTTAAATTTAGCGTCTTTTGAAGTAGACGTTATTGTTATGCGGTTTTCTTCCCCTCTGGATATTCCTATTTTTACGCCCGAGCTTTCATCTGACAGGCGCGCTAAAATTTCTTGCGCTTTCGCGTCTTTGGTTTCAAAAATAATGCTTCGGACGGCTTTTGCAAGCGATAGTCTTACGGAATCGTTTTCATAATACGTATTTACTTTTGACAATACGGCTTGCGGGTCTTGCTTTGGCGCGGTTAAAACGTCTCTAGCCGCAGACAGCGCGGCTTTTTGAGGTTTGGGGTATAAGATTTTTTTAAAATCGTCGTATATTGAAGGGTCCGCTTCAAAGATATAAAGCCCGTTAGCGTCTTCGCTAAAAGAATATTTCCCTTTAAATTGTTCTTCAATCAGCCGCATAGTTTCCGCGCTTATTTT
This sequence comes from Endomicrobium sp., assembly GCA_031277075.1. Taxonomy (GTDB): domain Bacteria; phylum Elusimicrobiota; class Endomicrobiia; order Endomicrobiales; family Endomicrobiaceae; genus JAISLV01. The sequence continues at coordinate 11,977 of JAISLV010000145.1, forward strand.
GCTTTTATGGATTTTTAACGGTTTAGTTTGGACATTTTGCGCGGATGAAACTTCTATTGGGATTTTTGGTTTATCAGAGCTTTCTTGCGTTTTTTGTTCAGGTTTTTCCTGTTGCGCGCCGTCTGCGCTGCGCGCAAAAAACGCCCTGACAAAAATCTGCAGCTCGCCGTATCTTTCAGATGCTATAGATATGCCCGTTATATTTGAATTCTCGTCTCTTTCTATTGAGGCGTCGGGGAATTTTTCTATGATTTTATCTAAGTTGTCTTCTATTGTTTTTCTAGTTTTATCGCGGACGGCAAAACGTCCAAATTCGCTTGACAAAGTCATTACGGCAAGACGAATTAATTTTTTGCCGCTAAATACGTTAAGCGCATTGTGTCCAAACGCCGTTAAAATATTTTTAAAATTATAAGAAAAATGAAGCGCGACTATTTTTGTTTTTATCCGAAAACTATTCGCGCCTTTAAGAGAGAGTTTAAGATAAGCGTCGTAAATGGTCTGAACCCCCGCTTCTAATTGAGCTTTTTGCGCGCCCTCGTATCCGTGAGCGTCTATGAAGTTTCGGTAAAGAGTTTCGTCGCCTTTTATTTTTGCCGCCGCCGCCGCGCTTATTTGCGAAAGCTCGCTAAAAGGAGATATAAACAAGGCTTTAAGCGGCAAAAAAATTCTTTTTAAAACGCTTTCGCGTTTTGAGTTGTTAACGCGTTTTGAAGAGGGGATAAAATCGTTTAAAAGCCCTGAAACCCACAAGAATTTAATCCACGTGTTTTCTTCTTTAAAGTCCTCTTTTTTTATTTGATTTTCATTAATAGCTCTTTGCAAAAATTCAGGCATTCTGGCTATAAGTCTAGTCTCTACGCCGTCTATAGTTTCGCCGGGTTCTTGAATTCCCGCGATATCAAATATTAAGCCGTCGCCGTATAAAAGATTATTTTTTGCGGCAATTTTTGCTATATGCTTTAAAATCGGATATACGTTTAACCCTGCGGCGTTTGCGCCGAAATTTAAAGACGTTATATTAAACGCGGCGTAAAAATCTTTTAAAAAACGGCGCGAGTTTATCGCGGCAGACGGGCTTTGGGCGGGTAAATTGTCAAATTTATCGCGCCGGCTGATTATTATTTTTCCTTGCGGACTTTTTGAAATATCCGCAAAAGCTCTTGCTTGCGAGCCGTTGTCGGCGTATATTACGCCGTTATCTAAAGAAAAAATTATATGTCCGCCTGCGGCTTCGTTTAATTTGTTTATCAATTCGCGCTCGTTTTCTTCGTAAGAAATGTCCGCTAAATTTTTTTGCGCCCAGTTAAAAAATAACTCGGCTTTTTTTGCGTCGGGCAATTGCGAAGCCAGAGTAAGCGCCAAACTCTGAGCGGGAAAGCCCGCCTGCCGCAAGGCTTGATTTTCGTAATTTTTTAACGTCTCGCCTATTTCCCCGTTTACGTAAGGAGTGATAACAGCGTGAGAAATTTTCTTTTGGTTAAGAAGTTCTCCAATGCCTTTGCTGTGGTATCCTCCCGTTATCACTATTAAAATATTTTTTGTTCGTCGCAAAATTTCTTCAAGCGTTTCTCTTTTTTCAAGACCCGTATTTTTTTCGTTTTGAGCCGCGCCTGCGATATTTAAATGTTTAAGGAATATTTCGTTTCTTTTGTCGTTTGCTCCGTAATAGGCGTTTAACAAATCAAAAAATGGGCGCGCGTAATCTAAGTAATTATAATACGAGTATTTTGACCACAAAACTTCAAATTTAGCGAATTTATTTTTCAGGTATTCATAGTCGTCGGCTGAAATTGAAGCGTTCATATAATCGGCAAAATACAAGAAAAAATCGCTCAAAAAAGAAATTTCAGCTTCGCTTGCGTTGTCGGCGATAGCGGTTCTTATTACATTTATAAGCTCGCGCTCTTCTTTTATTAAAGCTACGGGATTTATACTATTATATATGGTATAAAACGCAATATAGTCCCGCGTTTGACGCGTAAAATATTTTTGTTTAAAATCTTTGGGCAAGCCGTTAAGATAAGCTAAAAGTTTTTCTTGAGCGGTTAAATCGCCGCTTTTTGGCATAAAAGAATAAGGCAGCTCTTCTTTAACTTTTGCGACAATTTTTTCTATATCGCGCGACAGGCTTGCCGCAGCCAGCCTGTTTTGCAGTTTTTCAGCCTGTAAAAATAAAACTATATTAGGGGAATCGTTTAAATCCGCAGGCAGTATCGCGCGCGGGGAATTGTCTTTAAGATATTTAAAAAGAATTTTATAGTATCTGCCGGAACTTATTTTGCCCGCTTTGCGGCGATTTAACAGTTTTGCAAATCTCTTATTGCGCGCATTAAAATATTTAGCCTGTAAAAACTCCAAATCGTTAAGCATCAATTCAAAAATACCGCTGTAATGCGCCTTGAGTTTAATAATTCCCGCAAGTCTTGCCATATTGATATTGTGCGTCTTTTCGTCTTCAAGCCCGTAAATAAAATCAGATTTTGAATGTAACGCTTCGTAATATTCGCTTGCCGTAATAGTTCCGCCGTTTAATAAATCTTCAAGAAAATCTTTTTTTACGTTTACGTCTTTAATATCCGAAAGCCATTTTGTGCTGACTTTTCCGTATCCGCCTTCAACAAAAACGTTTTTAACTCCGTATTGATTGACCAAAATGTCTATTACGGGAACTATATTTTTTTGAACTGCGGGATTCATATGAAAGTCTTGAATGTTTAATACTATAGTATCGCCGCCGTAATTTGAAATATCCGTTACTTTGGCAAAACTTTCAAACAG
>JAISLV010000157.1 GCA_031277075.1 Endomicrobium sp.
TGTATTCTAAAACTGAATGCAAATATGGGCGGTTTAAGAAGTTCGGCTGTTTGGTTTGATAACCCTTTTTGAAAAGTTTTTATATTATTGTCATCATTGCGGGGGATACAATAATATTCTGCCGCCAATTGTATTGTTCGCCTTTGCTTAGCTGCCTTTTCATCTTTATTTATCCGCCTAGCTGCAATTTTTATCGCCTTTTTTAATGGGAACTTAAAATGGATATTTTTGACAAACTGCAAATTTTAGGAGCTTCAGCCAAATACGACGTCGCCTGCACTTCAAGCGGCGCGGACGATAATTCTGGCGGCGGCATAGGAAGCAAAGTCGCCTGCGGAATATGCCATAGTTTTGCCGCAGACGGACGATGTATTTCGCTGCTTAAAGTTTTAATGACGAATTTTTGCGTTTTTGACTGCAAGTACTGCGTCAACAGAAAATCTAACGCGGAAATTGCCCGAACGGCTTTTACGCCGCAAGAACTTGCCGAACTTACCGCGCAATTTTATAAAAGAAACTACATTGAAGGCTTGTTTTTAAGCTCAGGCATTATCAGAAACGCCGATTACACCTGCGAGCTGATAATAAAAACTCTTTCGCTTTTGAGACATACCTATAAATTTCACGGATATATTCACGCAAAAGCCATACCCGGAGCGGACGAAAAACTTCTTTCGCAAATCGGGCTGCTTGCCGACAGAATGAGCGTAAATATTGAAATGCCTTCGCAAAACAGTCTGCGTTTGCTTGCGCCCGACAAAAACAAAGATTTGATTTTAAAGCCTATGGGCTTTATTACAAATAATATCGCGCAAAACGCAAAAGAATTGACGATATACAAAAAAGCTCCAAAATTTGCGCCTGCGGGGCAAAGCACGCAAATGATTATCGGCGCGTCTCCAGAAACCGACAATCAAATTCTACAGCTTACGGAAGGCTTGTATAAAAAATATAAATTAAAAAGAGTTTTCTTTTCAGCTTATATGCCCGTATCGGATAACTCTTTGCTTCCATCAGCCGATACAAAACCGCAGCTTTTGCGCGAACACCGCTTATATCAAGCCGACTGGCTTATGCGCTATTATAAATTCAAAGCCGACGAAATTTTAGACGCTAAAACCCCAAACTTTAATCCGTTTATAGACCCAAAATGCAACTGGGCTGTAAATCACCCTGAATTTTTTCCCGTAGAAGTAAATAAAGCGTCTTACTACGATTTGTTAAGAGCGCCGGGCATAGGCGTAAAAAGCGCGCAAAAAATTTTAATCGCAAGGCGATGGCATTCTTTAGATTTTCATGCTTTAAAGAAACTCGGCGTTGTGTTAAAAAGAGCGCAATATTTTCTCACGGCGGGGGGAAAGCGGGCGGAAGGTATAAAAATAAAACGCGCAAGCGTCTTAGAAATGCTTATGTCTAAAAAAGAATTTGAAATTTATAGTGGTTTTGTTCAGCCCGAGTTGTTTAATTTTCCCGATTTAATTGAATATCAAACAAATGACATTGAAGCGGCTAGGCGGTTAGGCAATGGCAAAGAGACATCGTCTTTTGTTTAACTGTCCGTTATCCGTTGTCTGTCACCCTGAACTTGTTTCAGAGTCTGCTTTGTCCGGGCTGTCTTTCGAAGTTTGTCATTAGCTATTTTAACAACAGATGCTGAAATAAATTCAGCATGACAAACAAAGACACAGCTTAACAACAGACGCTGAAATAAATTCAGCATGACGAACAAGAAAAATAACTGTTGCGGTTTGCGGGGGGGGGTAAATCTTATGCGTTTTCAAAACAAAAATATTATTTATAATTACGACGGCGGCTTTGACGGTTTTTTATGCTGCGCGTTTGAAAGTTTTACGCGGAGGGAAATTCCAGCCGATATTGTAAGCCAAAAAGCGGCTCAGCCTCTTCTTTTAGAGCAGTATTTTATTGAAACGGACGCTCAAAAAGCCGAACGTGTGAAAAAGTTCGTCAAAGTGAAAATAGGGCGGGACGCTTTAGAATTTTTAGAAGAACTTATGTTTGCCCGTTTTCCTCAAAAAGAAATTTATATGCTGCAATTTTTGCGTTTGGGCTATAAAAACGGCGCGAAAACATTAAATATGCTTGCCGAAGACGCCGTTGATAAACTTATAAAAGCGGCGAAGTTTTTAAGAAACGAATCTCATCTGTTTAAAGGATTTATACGTTTTTCAGTTCACGGCGATATTTTGTTTGCAAAAATTAAGCCCAAAAACTTCGTTCTGCCTTTTATAGCGCCTCATTTTGCGCAAAGATTTCAAAACGAAAAATTTCTAATTTACGACGAAACAAATAAAGCTCTATGCGCGTATTCAAATAAAAAATACGCAATTTCTGAAGTTTTAGATATTGACATTCCAAAACCCGAAGAAGAAGAAATTGCGTATCAAAAATTATGGAAAATGTTTTACGAAAACGCCGCCGTCGACGGCAGAATAAACCCAAAATGCCGCATGACGAATATGCCGAAAAGGTATTGGGGCAACCTTACCGAATTTTATCCCTAAAACTATTGCGCTTCGTCGTACCAGCTTATATTTCTTGTGGCGTACATCACCGCCGCAAGCCCGAAAAATAAACCTATAGAACCAAAAATCAAAGCCATATCCTGCAATTGCAAAAGAACGTATAAATAGCCGTATAAAGCCGAAAACGCCGCGGCTATAACCGCAGTTTGTTTTACGCTTAAAGTTTTTGAAACGCCGAATTTCGCGTAAAGAGTTATCATCAAAATTATGGCGGCGGCGGCTATAAAATAAGCCAGCCCAAAACTTACAAACTCCGAAATTGACAAAAGCAAAATATAATAAACCGTCATAGCAAGACCTACCAACAAATACTGAAAAGGGTGTACGGGCTTTTTGCTTGTAATTTCAAAAACAAAACACGCTATAAAGGTTAAAATCACAAAAAGTATCCCGTATTTAGCGGCTCTTTCGGCGCTTCTGTAACTGTCAACAGGCGCTAAAAGCGAAGTAGTAAACGCCGCTTGCGAAACTGCCGCATCGTCAAGATTTTGCGGTATGGCGCTTGCCATATAATTTATTTTCCAGCGCGCGTCAAAACCGTCTTTTGTTATTTCTTTAGTATCGGGCAAAAACGCGCCTGAAAAATTCGGGTTTGCCCATTTTGAATAAATGCGGAAAGTATTGTCTTTTGCCAAAGGAATGAAAGTTATGCCGCCGCTGCCCTTAATTGAAAATTTTATTTCAAAATCCGCGTTTTTATTGTCAAAAGGCACGAGAGAGCTTAAAGATTTTAACGTATAATTTTCATCTCTTTCATAATATCTGGCATAAGACATTTTCGGCAAATATTCGTAAGAGTTTGGAATAGTTAAAGACAAAGGATTCCCGAGCGTTGAAGGTTCAAAATCGTATTTTTTGCCGTTCCACGAAAATTCCGGGATATTAATTCCTTTTAAATCGTTTAGTTCTAACGACACGTAAGATTTCTCTGGGAAATATTTTATATCGTCGCTATTTTCAAATTTAATATTTGCAAAACTGCCTTTCATAGTTATGTCTGCCGTAAAAACTGGCGTTTTAAAAATTCCTATATATCTAATTTGAGAAATCATATTTACGTCTACGTCCGCATTTTGCGGAGCGAATTTTGCATATTGCGAAATATATGAAAAAGTTGTTTTTCCTTCCGCATTGACTTTGCCCACTTTGCGCGAAACTGAAATATTTAAAGTCGGAGCCGCTATGGCGATTTTTGAACCCCAAGAATTCGTAATTTTTGACGTCGCTTCGTCTTTGTATTCAAGCCTGCCTTTAACCGTTCCTCTTATAAAAGCAAGCGGTATCAGCATAAGCAAAATTAAAACGCCGATAACGACGGCTTTCCAAATAATAGAAAAATTCAATTTTTTTGTCATAGTTTTTCCTCTGTTTTATTTTTTATGCGTTTGGCTGTCTTTTAAAAATTTATTTATGGTATTATATTAAAAAAACGCCGAAATATCTAATCTGCGCTTGGGGATTTATATATGAAAAAACCGGAGCTTTTACTGCCCGCAGGGTCGCTTTCAAAACTTAAAACGGCTTTTCTTTACGGAGCGGACGCCGTCTACGCAGGAACGCCCGATATGTCTTTGAGGGCAAAATCCCAGTTTCCGCTTGACGAACTAGAAGAAGGAATAAAGTTTGCCCGCAATATAGGAAAAAAAGTCTATTTAGCGTTAAATTTATTTTCACATAACTCAGACGTTGAAAAACTGCCGTCTTTTATAAACGCTCTTAAAGCGCTGCGTCCCGACGGAATTATAATATCCGATCCCGGCGTTTTTTCTTACGTTAAAAACGAAATTCCAAAAGCCAAAATCCGCGTTTCAACACAAGCTAATGTATGCTCGCATCTCACCGTGAATTTTTGGAAAAGTATGGGCGCAGATTTGTGCGTTTTAGGACGAGAAGTAAGTTTTGCAGAAGCCTGCGAAATCAGAAAAAAGTGCGGCGCTATAGGACTTGAAATTTTTGTCCACGGGTCAATGTGCGTAAGTTATTCTGGCAGATGTTTAATGTCTGCGTTTATGGCGGGACGAAGCGCAAACAAAGGAAATTGCGCGCATTCTTGCCGGTGGAAATATAAAAGCAAACTATTGCTAGAAGAAGAACTGCGCCCGGGAGAATATATGGAGCTTTGCGAAGACGAACGCGGCTCTTATATTTTCAATTCAAAAGACCTCTGTCTTATGCCCAAACTCCTAGACATTTTAGGCGCGGGTTTTGACAGCTTAAAGATAGAAGGCAGAAATAAAAGCCAATATTACGCGGCGCAAACGGCAAGGGTCTACCGCAAAGCGATTGACGACTGTTTTAACATATTATCTGCGGGAAAAGAAAACGTTTGGAACTCAGACATTTATATGCAAGAGCTTCAAACTCTGCAAAACAGAGGATATTCCTTAGGATTTTTTGACGGTATGCCAAACTCCGATGCCCAAGATTACCTGAATACTTCAAGCAAAAGCGGCTGGCGAAACGCGGGAGTTGTGGTTAAAAACTCAAATAACGAACTCACCGTAGAATTGAGGCATAAAATAAAAAAAGGAGACGAAATTGAAATACTGTCGCCTTTTAAATTTGAACCCGAAAAAATCGTTTTAGACAAAATTTACGACGCGCAAAACGGTTCTCTCGTTGAAGAAATAGCTCCGGGAAAAGTCCTCCAAGCTGTAAAAATACAGGTGAAAACAGAATTGTCGCCATTGTTTCCTGAAAACACGATAATGCGGATAAAACTTTAATTGTAAAAATTTTGTAAAAAACTATTGCAATATTTATGAAATGCTTCTATGCTTAGTTTGTCGCTTGTAAAATGCAAATCGTGATTTTGGAGGATTGTATGAAAAAGCTGTTGGGCGGTTTTGCCGCATTTTGTTTTATCTTTATCTTTAGCATTGCGGTTTTTTCGCAAGCCCCGTTTAAAGCAAATTCTTCCGCTCAAAGCGACAATATTACTCAAGCCGAACTTACCGCATTGCAAACTTTACTGCCGGGGGACGCCTTGATTAAAAAGGCTGATAAAAAAGCCGTTATAGACGTGCTTGTTATTGATTATCGCCCGTTAAAATCAGGCGTTTTACAAGTTGACATTTACGATTCAAAAAACATTTTGCTGGCTTCGCAAACAGAAAATGTTAAAAAAATCAACGAAATCGCCACCGCCTGCATATACGTAGACAAATCCGCCGACACTCAAGCTATAACCGTAGTTTTAAACGGCGCAGGCTTTGAAAACAAACAAATTTCATACATTGAAAACTAAATTCCATTTCTTTAAAAAATAAAAACCTCTGCCGCAAACCCAAGCTGAGGTTTTTATTTTTTTGCGAAAAACTCTAAATTTTCAACAGTTTTTAATAAAGACTTCATCAAAACCGCTCTGTCATTGTTTGTTTAGGAACTTAGCAGACGCAAGCCTGAGAAATTGCCAAGCCGCATAAACGTCTTTTTGGAAAACGAAAGTAAAGTTAGCGGGAAACTAAAACCTGACTTGACCGCTTTTTTAAATTTTTGAGATTTTTATATATAAAAGAGTGTTAAAAGCGGTCGCCAAATATGGAAGTTTTGTAAAATAGGCGAAAGAAAAAATATATTTGCAAAGAAAGCAGCAAAGAAAAAAATAGCATTAGAGTGAAGATAGTAAGAGAAAGAATAGATGAACAACAAACGACAGATGCTGAAACAAGTTCAGCATGACAGGCACGGCAACGATGTTACCCCAGCGCTGACGCAAACGCGTCGTCCAAAACTGACGCGAAGCGTCACCCTGAACTTGTTTCAGGGTCTTTTTCAGGGTCTCTTTCAGTGTCTATTTCATGGTCTCTTTCAAGGTCTGCCTTTGCTTAGCTGCAATTAAAGTGGAACTTGCAGGAATAGCGCATAGTGGAAAAGAACTAAAACTGTATATGCCGTTGGCGCAAGATAATTTGAGGGATAAAAACCAATACGACAAAATAAAGAGATTTGTTCGTAGATTAGAGGTTTTACGAACAGCAATTATAGAAATAGCAGGTCAAGAGTATATGGGCGTCTCTAAAAACCCTAACGCCCGTCCTTGCCGCGTCTTTTGCGGTATTTCGGCATCAGAAAATTTGTCCGTCCTTGCTCTTAGGACGCACTGCATTTTCTTCTTTGAACTGCCGCAAAATCTGCGGCAATTACGAACATTATAGGTTTTTAGAGATACCCATATAGCTAAACCAGCAATTGATATTGAAACGCAAAAACTTGTAAAAAATCTGTAATCTGTGTGGTCGCCAAAGCGGGAAAGTCAGGGGGAAACTAAAAGGAGCGCAGACAGCGGCGGAAAGGCGGCAAGCGTCAATAACGCAGGCAGGCGTAAAAGCGGTTAATTCCTCCGTCCCCTTGACCACTTTGCTTTTTCTTACTTTTTTACTTTTGTCAGCATAAAGACGCCGATTGTTATGAAGACAAAGTTTGGCAGCCAAGCCGCCATTAGGGGGGACAGAATTGAGTTTTCTCCTAGAGACTGCGTTATTGCTTGGAAGCCCCAGTATGTGAAAGAAGTTATTAGCGCGAGCGTAAAACTTAAAATTTTTCCGAGTTTATTCCCAAAGCCCAAAGCGAAAGGTATGCCTATCATCATCACTATCAAATGGCAAAAAACCGAAGCGTACCTTATATTTAAATTTATTCTTTCATTTAAAGCCGTTTGACCGAAAATTCTTATCTGTTTTATGTATTTTTTAAATTCTTTGGAACTCATTGTTTCGCTTTTCATTTTTCTAAAAGCAATATCGTTGGGTTTTAGGTCTATATTTGAGTCGTAGGTTTTAAAATACATTTCGTCCCAAAAACCGTCTTTAAATTTCCTTATTACGCCGTTTTCAAGTTCCCAATCTTGCCCGTTCCAGCGTCCGTCAGAAGCTAAAACAAGATGCTCCAAATAAAAATTGTCGTCGTATTTTTCAATCACGACGTCTTTCATTATTTGCGCTTTCGTATCAAGAAAACCTATCGTAATTCTTGAATTGTTTTTTAGAGAAACGAGCAAATTTGAAAATTCCGTTTTATAAGAAATTTGTTCTTTCTCTATTTTTTTCTTTTTTATTATTTCATTGAGTCTTGTAGTTTTAGGAATTATAAATTCTCTTGCGGCAAGATCCGCCGCGCCTATCATAACGCCAGTAAAAAGAAAAAGCGCAATAACT
>JAISLV010000173.1 GCA_031277075.1 Endomicrobium sp.
CCTCAACCGCGACAAAGGTTATTTCAGGAACTTCAATTATCACAGGTTGATTTTTGGGTGAATATAATTCTTTATATTCTTTCTTATAATCCAATACGTTTGCCATTGTTCTTTCGTTCGCTCCTTGCGTGCAGGCTTTTCTTTCGTTTTCTTTATTGCTCATTATCGTTATTATTAAAAAAAATCGGTGCAAAGGTAAGCTTTTTTGTCTGATACACCATGGGGTGTCTCTAAAAACCCTAACGCCCGTCATTACCGCGCCATGCATCTATGCGTCCATGCGTCATTTTTGTAAAAGCATAACCGCGCTTATGAAATATATGTCTTCGGCATTGCAGCCTCTGCTTAGGTCGCTTACGGGCAGAGATAAACCTTGAATTATAGGACCTAAAGCCTGAAACCCTCCGAGCCGTTCCGCCATTTTATAGCAAATGTTTCCCGTGTTTAAATCGGGGAAAATAAAGACGTTTGTTTTTCCCGCAGTGCTTGAAAGAGGAGCTTTCCTTTTTGCGATGTCTGGAACAATTGAAGCGTCAAACTGAAGTTCGCCGTCTATATTTACGTTTTTTACGCCTTCAAAATATTTTTTCGTCTGCGCGCAGGCGTCTATCACTTTGTCAAGCATTTCGTTTTTTGCGCTGCCTTTAGTTGAGAAAGAAAGAAAAGAGGCATTCGCTTCTCTATTTGGAAAAAGTTTTTGGAAATTGTTTATTGCGGCGGCGGCAATATCTTTAAGCCCCGCTGCGTCCGGGTTAGGGTTTACGCCGCAATCTGCAAACAAAACGGGCTCTTTTATAAATTTTGAATTTTCGGGCGGCAGCATTAAAAAATAAGACGATATAAGTTTAAACCCTTGCGCTACGCCTACAATATATATGCCCGCTCTTAAAACTTCCGCAGTATCGTAGACCGCGCCGCAGACGCAGGCGTCGCACTTGCCGCTTTTTAAATACATCATCGCAAAATAAAGCGGTTTGTTTAAAAGAGCTAAAGCGTCGTCGGGGTTCATTCCTTTTTTTGCTCTCGCGCTGACAAAAGCCTCTATTTTCTCTTCGTCAAGCAGCGCTCTGTCTATTTTTATAACTTCAACGCCCGTTAAGTCAACGCCTTGCGCAGCGGCGGCGGAGTAGACGGCTTGAGCGTCTTGCGCAGGAAGAACTACAGACGCCGCGCCGTCTCTAGTAAGGTCTTGGGCGGCTTTTAAAATTCTTGGGTCAAGGCTTTCAGGCAGTATAACTTTCCCTTTAACTTTTTTTGCAAGCGATAAAACATGTTCTCTAATGTCCATAAAATCTCCTAGTAGTAGACGTCTCTAAAAATCCATAATTGCAGTTTCGCGTCGTTACCATGCATCTATGCGTCCATGCGTCTATGCATCCGTTTTTGTCATCGCCTAGCTGCCCGGCTGCTTATGCTGCTCGTTGTCGTTTTTGCCTGCGTTTGTTGATATTTGCCGTTTCAGCAGTTGCCTAGCTACCCGGCTGCCTAGCTGCGTTTATTGCCGCCGTTTCCGTCGGCTTCCCTTATTTCCACTCTTCTTATTTTTCCGCTTATAGTTTTTGGAAGTTCTTTTACAAACTCTATAATTCGCGGATACTTATACGGAGCGGTAGTTTTTTTGACGTGTTCTTGAAGCTGCGCGACAAGTTTCGGGCTTGCCTCATATCCTTTTGCAAGCACGACGGTCGCTTTCACAATCGCGCCTCTTTCTTCGTCTGGAACGCCTGTCACCGCGCACTCTAAAACGCTCGGGTGTTCTATCAATGCGCTTTCCACTTCAAAGGGTCCTATTCTATACCCCGAACTTTTTATTACGTCGTCGGAACGACCTACAAACCACAAATATCCGTCTTCGTCTTTATAGGCAATATCGCCTGTGTCGTATATGCCGTTGTTCCAAACGGTTTTTGTCAAAGCCTCGTCTTTATAATATCCGCAAAAAAGTCCTGCGGGTTTTCCTTTGTCCGTTCTTATTACAAGCCGTCCCTCTTCGCCGGGTTCGCAAGGGTTGTTTTCGCCGTCTATTATGTCAACGTCCCAGCCCGCCGCAGGTTTGCCCATAGACCCCGCTTTAGGTTTCATCCAAGGGAAAGTTGCCGCAAAAAGAACGGTTTCCGTCTGCCCGAACCCCTCTTTTATTTCAAGTCCCGTCGCCTTTTTAAATTGGTGAAACACTTCGGGGTTTAAAGGTTCGCCCGCAGTTTCGGCGTATTTTAATTTTGACAAATCGTATTTAGAGAGGTCTTCTTTTATCAAATGCCTGTAAATGGTAGGCGGCGCGCAAAAAGAATTCACGCCGTGTTTAGACATAACGCTAAGAAGACGGTCGGAATGAAATCTTTCGTAATCGTAGACAAAAATACAGGCGCCGCAAATCCATTGCCCGTAAAGTTTGCCCCATGCGGCTTTACCCCAGCCGGTGTCTGCTACGGTAAGATGAACGCTTTCGTCGTCTAAATCGTGCCAAAACTTTGCCGTAATTATATGCCCGAGCGCATATGACGAATCGTGGTAGACCATCTTTGGCAGTCCCGTAGTGCCTGAAGTAAAATATAGAAGAAAAGGGTCGGCGGTTTTTAAGGCGTCTGCGCCGTAAGGGCGGTTGAAAACGCTTGAAAATTTTTCAACTTCTTTTGAATATTCAAGCCAATTTTCAACTTTCCCGTTGACGCAAACCAAATGTTTTAATTGCGGCAGGCTTTTTTTAGCTTCGTTTATTACGTCGCTTATTCTTTTGTCAGCGGCGGCGACTATCATTTTAATATCGGCGGCTTCGCATCTGTATTGAACGTCTTTAACAGTCAAAAGATGAGTGGCGGGGATAACCAAAGCGCCTATTTTATGCAAAGCGATTATTGTAAACCAATACTCGTAGCGGCGTTTAAGCATAAGCATTACGGCGTCGCCTTTTTTTATCCCTAAAGACTTAAAAAAGTTCGCGGCTTTTGCGCTCTCTTTTTTAATGTCGGCAAAAGTAAAGGTTTTTTCCCGCCCGCTTTCGTCGCTCCAAATCATAGCTTTTTTGTCGGGCGCCGCGTTTGCCGTTTCGTCTACTATGTCAAATCCGAAATTAAAATCTTCAGGGATTTGTATTTTACAGTTTTCAATAAAATCTTCGTAAGAATCGTATTTTATTTTAACGTATCTATCGGCTAACATTGTATTTTCTCTCCATTTGCGGTTAATGTTTTTCCGTTCTGCTTGCGGCTGGGGTTTTTTGTTTAAAGTATTACCGCTAAAAATTTTGCGGTTTTGCCGCCCATAGCCGACATTGTGTGGCTGTAGTCAGAATCAAAATATATGCTGTCGCCTTCTTCTAAAATATATTCTTTGCCGTCGTGTATTATTTTAACCGAACCTTCTAAAACATAATTAAACTCATGCCCGTGATGAGAATAGGCATGAGCGGGTTTATCTTTTGAAGGTTCTACGCTTACAAGAAAAATTTCGGCTTTTTTATGAACAAAATTATAAGCTAAATCGTGGTATTTGTATTCTTTTCTTCTCTCAATGCTTAGCCCTTTGCCTTTTTTTACAGCGCAAACTCTTTGAAGTTTAGGTTCGCCGCCCGTAAGCAAAGCCGTAAGCTCAACCTTATACGTTTGAGAAATCGCAGATAAAACGCTTACGGGAATGTCTGCTTCCCCTTTTTCGTATTCAACATATGTTTCAAGGTCAAGGTTTATGCTTTTTGCAAAATCCTGCGCCGAAAGTTCCGATATTTCGCGCATAGCTTTAATCCGTTGCCCTATTTGTTTGAGAGCGTCGCTCATTCTTCCCCCCTGTTTTAAACGTCTTGCAAAAATATTTTTTATTCTACAAAAAAAGGAATACCGCCGCAAACTTTTTCCCCTGCGGTTATTTTTTACTTACAGCCTAAATTTGCTATAATTTTATAGTTCCATTACTGGGCGTCTTGCAAAAACCTAAGTTCGTAATTGCCGAAAATTTTGCGGCAGTTCAAAGAAGAAAACGAAGGGCGTCCTAAGAGCAAGGACGGACAAATTTTCTGGTGCAGAAATATCGCAGAAACAATGTCGCAAGGCGCAAGGCAAAGACGGGCGTTAGGGTTTTTAGAGACGCCCACTAAGAGACGTCCGAGAGAGAGGTAAAGAGGCAGTCTTACAAACTGCTATAGGGAAAACTCTAATTCCTATCTTTCTGCATCCTTTTTACTTATTATCTGTGGTTTTGAAAAATTTATTTTTCTTCTTTTAGCATTTTATAAGTTTTTGAACTTAACCTTATTTCCCGCCTGCTTTCAATTAACTCCTCCCAGCTCTTAATCGTCTTTTCAACTATTGCGCGCCTATTATAAAAATTTATTGTTTGGATTTGACGGTTGAAATATAAAAGGGCGTCTTGCAAAAACCTATAATGTTTGTAATTGTCGCAAATTTTGCGGTAGTTCAAAGAAGAAAATGCGAGCCGCGTCATAAGAGCAAGGACAGACAAATTTTCTGATGAAGAAATGCCGCAGAGACAATGTCGCAAGGCGCAAGGCAAAGACGGGCGTTAGGGTTTTTAGAGACGCCCTATAACAATGTCAGCCGTTTAGGGCAAGAACAAGCGTTGAATGCGTTCAAATACTTGACAAAACGCTAAATTGAGGAGAAATAAAATGACGGATATACTTTTATCTTCGTCAACTGTCGGGTCGCCGTTTTTATCGTCTCAATTTCTAATAAGTTTTACCGCGGGGCTTTTGGCTTTTGTGAGCCCTTGTATTTTGCCTTTGATACCCGCTTTTATTTCGCTTATTACGGGTCTTTCTTTAAACGAAATAAATTCTTCAAGGAAAACGGTTTTTTTTAAAACTCTTGTTTTTGTTTTGGGGTTCAGCTCGGTTTTTATAATTCTTGGAATGTCCGTCAGCGCTTTGGGCGGATTTTTTGCTGAAAACAGAAATATTTTGCGCTGTATAGGAGGAGCCGCAGTCATACTGTTGGGGCTTAGTATAGCGGGCGTTTTTAAAATTGGTTTTTTAAACAAACATTTTTCTCTAAGCGGAAAAACAGACCGCTTTTTTGGGAAAGGCATTGTCGCCATTTTTTTTACAGGCTGCGCTTTTGCGCTGGGATGGACGCCTTGCGTGGGTCCTGTTCTAGCTTCAATATTAATGTTAGCCTCTAGCGAAGGAAACGTGTTTAGAGGTTTTTGGCTGCTGACAGTTTTTTCTTTAGGCTTAGCCGTTCCGTTTATGCTAACCGCTGTTTTTATAAATAAATTCATTGCTTTTTTTAGCGTGATAAAAAAATATTACAGGCAAATAGAAATTATTTCAGGCTGTCTGCTTATCTGCGTAGGGCTTTTGATTATAAACGACAGTTTTTTTAAAATTACGAATTTAATATTGCAGCTTGTAGGAAGCTAATGCGCGTCTTGCAAAAGCCTATAATATTTGTAATTGCCGTAAATTTTGAGGCGGTTCAAAGCCCACAATGACGGCAAGAGGCAACGGCAAAGCGGGGACATTGTTTTTGCCACAGCGGCGGAAAACGTAAAAACGGAAAAT
>JAISLV010000054.1 GCA_031277075.1 Endomicrobium sp.
TAAGGCGAAATTTCATTAGACGTATCGCCGCCCGAAATATCTTTTTCGTCGAAATCCCCGTAGGAAAGATACTGAAAGCCCGCGCCGAAAACCCCGTAATCGCCTGAGGGGAGCGCAAAAGACGCCCAACTGTAAGATATGTCTTCAAAATACGAGGAATACATAAACGCCGCTTCTTTTCTGTTTACCGACGACAAAATTGACGGATTCCAATAAAGCGCGTCAGACCCGCCGTTTGGAACCGCGCTGAAAGCGCCCGCCATAGCCGCGGCTCTTGCGCCTGAAGCGAGTTTTAAAAAAGACGCCCCGCTTGTGCCGATATCTGAAGAAGAGCCAAAAACTAACGAGGGAAACAGCAGGCTTAAAGATAAAATTGCAGCCGTAAAATATGAAAAGTTTTTCATTATAAAAAAAGCTCCGCTTTAATTTTTAAGACGCATTTTTTTACGCCGAACAAACCGCAAAGCGGGCTGTGAGCGTCAAAAACCAAAGAAAAAAGCAAAACAGCCTTCGCGCAAAGTTATTTGTAAATCGCTTTTATCGTCAAAAAACATTATGTCTTTTTTAGCGTCGTATTCTTTATATATGTCGCCGCAGCAAAACAAACTTTTCCAGCCGACGACCTCAACGCCTGAAATTATATGCTGCAAATCAACATAATTTTTATGGACTTCAAGTTTTTGCTCGTTTCGGTTGCGAAGTTTCTATTGAAACAAAAATATTTTCGTCTACCGCGCCTGCCCTCAAAAGATTCCAAAAAGCCGTTTTCCAAAAAATCGCAGGCGTTTTTCAAAAACGGGAATTTTTTGCGGTAAAAACTCAAATTTTTAATATTGTCAATTATCATAAACGTTTCTTTATATTATACAAAAACAGAATTTAAAATTCTTTCGCTCCTTCCTTTAACATTTTTACGCCTTGGCTGTCTTTTTCTAAATGCTTCTTGTATTCCCCGCTGAATTTGTTTATTTCTTTTTTATAATTATCTTTTGAATAAATTGAGTTATTGTAATGCCTTATTCCCGGAAGATTTAAAATAACGTTTTTCGCCTTTCCTTTCCATTTTGAAATCGTATCAAAAATTTTAACCGCTTCTTTATTTGCCGCCGCAGAAACCAGCTTGCTCTTAACTACTTCAATAATGCCTGAAAGAAGAGGTTTTTGTTTTTTTGAAGAACTTTTGTCTGAGGCGTCAGGCTCAAGCGTTTTCGTTGCAGAAGGCTTTGAAACCTTTGCTTTCGCTTTAGCCTTAGCTTTTTCTTCTTCCCCAGAATATGAAAAGTCCGACGCGTCCCCGTATTTTTCTTCAAAGCCCGTTTTTTCAAGTTCAGCGTTTGTTTGCGCTTCTTCAGGGTTTGCTATATCAACGCCTTCCTGCGCCGCAAAAGCGCCCGAGCAAAAGAAAAATGAAAAAATAAAAACTAGAACCGCCGATACGGAAATTATGTTTTTCATGCATTTATCCTTTTTAGCGTCTATAAAACGAATATTGCGCAGGCAAACTGTCGCGCTTTTTTTACATTGCAAGTTTCTTTTTATCGTCCCTTGAAATAAGATATTTTAAAATAAACGGAGTAACTAAAGTGGTGAGCATTATTACCGCGACGAGCGCGCTGTATTCTTTTTGCCCAAAAACTGAATTTTTAAGCCCTATGCCCGCAAAAATAAGCCCTACTTCTCCTCTTGGAACCATTGAAGCTCCGATAAGCAGCTTGTTTACTCCTTTTTTAAACACGGCAAAACCAGAAGCCGCCTTGCCTATAAAAGCTACCGCAAATAAAACAAGAGTAAGCAAAAGAATTACTCTGTTTGCCTCTTTGAAAGGGTTGAAAACGCTTATATCTACGCTCGTTCCCATTAGAACAAAAAATACCGGAACAAAACAGACGTAAAGCGGTTTTAAATCTTTTTTTATTTGCTCTTTTTCTTTTAACGTTGAAAGAACAAGCCCTGCGGCAAATGCGCCTACTATTGGCGCAAGCCCCGCTTTTTTTGAAAAAGCCGCTATAAACAAACAAAAGGCTAGAGCAAAAACAAAAACTATTTTTTCCTGTTTAATTTTTGAAACCAAACGAAACAGCGTAGGAGCTATTAAAAGTCCAGCGCCTATTGAAAGAACTAAAAACAAAACCGCGATCCCGCTTACTTTTGCTATCGCTCCTGCGGTAACCGCGCCGCCTGCGACAAGCTTTAAAACTACCGCAAGTATTGCAAGCCCTATAACGTCGTCTATTACCGCCGCGCCTAAAACTATTTTCGCCTCTTGTGTTTCAATTTTCTTTAAATCCATAAACACTCTTGCGGTAATGCCTACGGAAGTAGCCGTAAGAACGGCTCCCGCAAAAATAGCCTGATGCGAAGAAAGCCCAAAATAAATAAAAACAAAATAGCCCGCCAAATAAGGCAAAATAACGCCGATAAAAGCCACCGCGCAAGCCCATCCGCCAGCTTTTGCAAATTCTTTTATATCGGTTGAAAGACCGACTTCAAAAAGAAGAATTATTGCTCCAAGCTCGGAAAGATTTGAAAAAGCCGCCGTATCGCCTATCAAGCCTAAAACGCTGGGACCTATAATAATGCCCGCAAAAAGTTCCCCAAGTATCGCGCTTTGTCCTAAACGAACCGAAATTTCGCCGAAAAGTTTTGCAAAAACCAAAATCATTGCAAATGTCGTTAAAAAAGTAAAAATATCGTCCATATTCTATCCCTTAATGGGCGTCTCTAAAAACCCTAACGCCCGTACTTGCCTTGCGACTTGAGAGACATTGTCTCTGCGGCATTTCTACATCAGAAAATTTGTCCGTCCTTGCTCTTAGGACGCGGCTTGCATTTTCTTCTTTGAACTGCCGTAAAATTTGCGGCAATTACAAACATTATAGGTTTTTAGAGACACCCAATGAAAAATTTCTTATTTATTTTCGTTATACGGCTCTATTTTTGACTTTTAAAATCTTCTCTAAAATTTTTTGGAATTTCAAAACCGGATTTTTGAGCTTTTGCAATATCTTCTTCGGCTTTATCATACCTTTTATTGAAAAAATGAACAATAGCTCTGTGAAAATACGCCGACCCTAAATCGTTTTTTATAAGGAGAGCCGCGGTAAAATACGCTAACGCGCTTTTATAATCGCCTCTTATAGCGCGCGCGCTCCCTATGCGTTCGTAAGCGTAATAATCGTTAGGGTCTTGAGCCAAAATTCTAAAACTAAAATTTTCAGCGGCGTCGTAAAGTCCGCGTTCGAAAAAAAGGTTCGACAGACATCCCAAAATTAATATTTTGTTTGAAGATTTAGCAAGCCCGTCGTAATAAATTTGAACGGCTTTTTCGTAGTCCCCTTTCTTTTCATAAATTCCTCCGATAGAAGAGTAGACGGCGGCGTCTTGCGGAAAAAATTTTAACGCTTTAAAATAATATTCCATAGCTTTGTCGTCGTCGCCCGCATTCTCGTAATATTTTCCCGCATTGTAATAAGCAAAAATATACGTAGGATTTATTCTAGTTTCAAGAGCTTTTTTAATATAAAGCAAAGACTTTTCTTTATCGTTTAACTCGGAGTAAATTTTAGACAAATGGCAGCAAGCTAAAGTGAAATTAGGGTCTAATTTAGAAACGCTCAAATATAAACGTATAGCTTCGGCGTATTTCTTTTGTTCCCATCTTATTTGCGCAAGAGAAAACGCGGCGGTGGAATAGCTGTCAATTGTTAAAGCTGAAACGAAATCCTTTTGGGCAAGGGCGTTCATTTTATTCTTAAAATAAAAAATTCCTCTCGTCGTATACGCATGCGCTATTTGCATATTGTAATTTTTTATTTGATTGTTAAAAAGCGTTTCCGTATTATGCCAAACCGAAGCCTGAATATTCGTCTTTACGCACATAAGCGCAAAAACCGCGCAGACGGCGACCGCCGCCGAGTTTTTTAAAAATTTCGTTTTAATATTTCTAAATAAAAACATTACAAATTCAGCCGCAAGATAAGCAAACCCTAAAAAAGGAATATAGACGTATCTGTCTGCGACAGGGGCTATCCCCGTAGGAAAAACGTTTATCACAGGCAAAACCGTCGTCAAAAATAAAGCCGCGCCGAAAAAGATTTTTTTAGCGTCTTTTAAACTAAACAGAATTAAAACTAAAACGCCGTAAATCAAAGCGGGGCTGTAAAGTATAAATTTCGGAGGAAAAACATTGCCGAAAAAATAAGGATAAATTACCGAAAGTTTCGACGGATTTACAAATTTTGCCGCGTAAAATAAAATATTGAAATGCGCCGAGATAAAATTTACAAACATTGAATAACTTGTTTGTTCGGCTTTTTCGTAAGAAAAATAATATCCGCTGTAAGTTATATAAGAAAACGCGGCGGCGGCGGCAAAAAATGGGATATATTTTAAAAAGGCGGTTTTATAAAAACAGGCTTTAAAGCCGTTATCCTTTGCTAAAAACCAATCAAACAAAATTAAAACTGCAGGAAGAGTTACCGCCATAGATTTTGACAGGCATGAGAATATAAAAAAAATCAGCGATAAACCGTAATAGCGTTTATTTTTATCTTTATTAAGACGGAATTTCAAGTAAAACAACAAAGATAAAAGAAAGAAAAAAGCGTATAAAACGTCTTTCCTTCCCGTAACCCAAGCTACGCTTTCAACATTTACGGGGTGGCAGGCAAAAATTGAAGCTACGATAAAAGCCGTAAAAAAGTTTTTCTTTGTTAAGAGAAAAAAAATAAAAAACACAAGCAGAGAGTTTAACAGATGAAGAATTAAATTGTCGGCATGATAAAAATAAGGGTCTTTTCCAAACAGCGCGGTTTCTGCAAACAAAGATAAATTAACCATAGGGTGATACAGCCTAAAATGCGATTCAAAAAGAAGCGATTTAAGATTTGAAAGCGTAAAAGAATTTATTTTCCAATTCCCTTCTATCATAACAGGGTCGTCAAGATACACAAAATCCGCGCTCAAAACGGGATAAAACGCCAAAACCGTTACAATCATTAACGCTATTATCATCAATGCCGCTTTAAATTTTGTCATAAAGAGTCCGCCTTTGCCGATTTTATATCTTCGTAAAAAGAGCGAGGAACTTCAAAACCTGTTTCTTCGGCTTTGCTTGCGTCAGCTTGCGCTTTGTCGTAACGCCTATATTTTAGATATAAAGCGGCTCGGTGAAAATATGCCTGTCCAAAATCATTTTTTATCAGCAGAGCCGTCGTATATTTTTCTAAAGCCTGTTTATAATTATTGTTTATCGCCGCGATATTTCCTAAAAAATCGTAAGCCAAAAACGACGACGGATTTATTTCAACAGCTTTTTCAAAAACCCGCGCCGAAAGCGCGTATTCGCCCGTTTTAAAATACAATGCCGCCATAGATTCTAAAACCTCGCAAACAAACCCGCAGTTTAATAAAGCCGCGGCGTATTCTTTAAAAGCGGCTTCAAAATTATTTTGTTTCTCATAAATTGACGCTTCCAACAAATACGTTTTAAAATCTCCTTGAAATATCCGTTTTGCGATACCTGCGTAAAAAAGCGCGTTTTCGTATTCGCGTTTTTCATAATAATACGCCGCGATATAAGAATAAACGTCAAACAGTCTTTCTTTTGGCAAAACATTAACGCTCTCTTCAAACGTCTCAAGCAAATTTTTTTCATCGCCGAGTTCTTTATATATTTCCATAACATATATATAAGCCGCCGCTCTATTGGGGTCGTCTTTATGCAAACGTCTATAAAAACTCAAAGCCTGTTTATATCCGTCTGTTTGCGCGCTGGCGGCTTTTTGTCTTTCGTATCCTAAAGCAAATATTACCGTTGAAAGAGAAGCGTCAATTCTATAAGCCTCGTATAAATCTTTTAAGTCCTGCGTTTCATAGTATCTTAAAATATACGCCATAGCGGAACTTCCCGGATAATTTTTTATTTGATTATTAAAAACGCTTAGCGAATTATTCCACGTCTTTGCTTGAATGTTTGCCTTAAAACACATTGCGCAAAAAACCGCGCATAAAGCGGCGGCAAAAACAAACTTAAAAATTTTGATTTTTAATTTTTTATATATAGAAAAAATCAGAAAAGCCGCAATAAAAGCAAGCCCCGAAGACGCAGCGTAAACGTATCTGTCAGCGACAGAAGCGGGACCTGCGGGCAAAATATTTATAACGGGTAAAACGGCTATTGCAAAAAACGCGGCTACAAAAAATATTTTCTTAGTATATCTCAAACTAAAAACCGAAAACGCAAACAAAGACCATACAAATATAGGAGACAGCCAAATAAAAAGAGGCAAACTTTCCGCGTCTTTTATAAAATTCGGATATACTATCGCAAGTTTTGACGGCGCGATAAATTTTGACAGATAAAAAATAACGTTAAAATGAGCGGCGACAAAATTTTTAAACAACAGCGAAACAGTTATAGCGGATTTTTCACCAGCGTCGTAATACATTATGCAAGCGGCGGCTGAAAACAAAAGCGCAAGCGTAAAATAAGGCATATATTTTATTAAAGATTTTAAATTGATTTTATTTCCTAAAAACCAATCGATAAGAACTAAGATAGCGGGAAGAGTTACCGCCATAGGCTTTGAAAGGCAGGCGAAAAGAAAAGATATTAAAGACAAAGCGTAATAAGTTTTTTTATTTGCGCCGTTTAAATATTTTAAATATCCGTAAATTGAACACAAAAAGAAAAAAGCGTATAAAACGTCTTTGCGGGAACTTATCCAAGCTACAGCCTCAACGTTTAAAGGATGACAGGCAAAAATAGCAGCCGTTATAAAAGATACGAAAAAATTGCGCCTTGTAAGTTCAAAAAATATAAAAAATACAAGCAAAACGTTTAACAGATGTAAAATTAAATTGTCGGCATGATAAATATACGGGTCTTTTCCAAACAGCATATATTCAACGGCAAAAGATAAATTTACTATTGGGTGATAAAGCCTGAAATGCGAATCAAAGATAAGCGATTTAATATGCGAAGCGGAAAAAGAAGTTATTTTAAGGTTTCCCGAAACCATCACTTGGTCGTCGTAATTTATAAAGGAGGCGCTCAATACTGGATAAAACACAAAAACCGTTATAAGCGCAAGCGCGGTAAGACAAAAAACCAAAAGAAGATTTTTTGAACGAAGTCCGTTTAACGCGGCTATTTTTGAGCCGCCGCCTGTTTTATTTTGATTTTTTCCAAGGTTTTCCGCAAGGAACGCTTTCATAACATTTTTCCCGCGCGCAGTCGGGACCTGCGTCTTTGAAAAGTATAGGAGCTTCTTTTTTTACAAGGTTTAACATCCGGCATGCCATTTCTCTTATTTCCCATTGCGCTCTATTGCAAGCTCTTAAAGAGAAAAAATGCCTCAATTCCCTTGCGTTCATAGTGAGAATTATTTTTGTAGAAGAGGCGTTTGGCAAAACGTATCTTGCGTCTTCCGCAGGCACTCCAAGTTCTATAAGCTCTTTATAAAAATCTTGGCTCTGCTTTAAAAAAGAATTAAATTTTGCAAAGAGCGTTTCGTCTTTTGACACAGTTGTAGGGATTACAAATTCAACGCCGTCTTTAAATTTAACGTATCTTTGGCTCTGCACGGAAAAAGAAGCTATTCTGTGCCTTGTAAGCTGAGCTAGCAAAGCGCGCGAAACGCCTTCTATGGCAAAGGTAAAAGAGCTGTGCTCTAAAACGGAATGATGCCCTGAAGAAATTACTCTTTCAAGCAAATTTTTTATTTTTTCTTCGGTAAATTGTTCTGTAATTTCGTCAATCCCCGCCGCGCTGTAGCAAAGCCTTGCGGCTAAGGCGCAGGTTTTTTCGGGTTCATTAGTAAATTTTAAGAGCTTTACTTTCATAATTGGAATACCTAAAGAAGCGGCTAAGCAACTGGGCAACTAAGCAACGGCGTTAAGTTAACGACCGCAAAAAAAGCAGCTAAGCGACGAAGTAACGGCGTTAACGGCAAAACGATAACTGCAGACAACTAAAACAGCGGCTCAAAACCATTTTACATTTTTACGGACTTCTATCGTCTCTTCTCTTTTTCTGCCAAGCGATATTAAATCTACGTTTGCGCCGGCAAGCTCTTCTATGCGTTTAACGTATTTTTGCGCGTTTTTAGGAAGTTTCGCAAAACACGTTACGCCTTTTATTTTACCGTTAAATCCGGGCATTTCTTCATACACGGGTTTTGCCAGTCTTTGTATAGTCCTAGAGGCTGGAAAATCTTTGTATATTTTACCCTTATATTTGTATGCGACGCAAATTTTAATTGAATCAAGTTCTTCCATACAATCAAGTTTTGTGAGAATTAAATGTTTTATCCCGCTTACTCTTACGCTGTGACGCGCAATAACGGCGTCAAACCATCCGCAGCGTCTAGGTCTGCCTGTAGTCGCTCCGTATTCGCCGCCTTTTTCTCTTAAGAATTCGCCCGTTTTATCAAAGAGTTCCGTCGTAAAAGGACCTTCGCCGACTCTGGTCGTATAAGCTTTTATGACGCCTAAAACTTTTTGAATTTCAGAGGGACCTACGCCCGCCCCAGAACATACCCCGCCCGCTATAGGATTTGAGGAAGTTACAAAAGGATAAGTTCCAAAATCCAAATCTAAAAGCGTGCCTTGCGCGCTTTCAAATAAAATCTTTTTATTTTTTTTCATAGCGCTTTCAAGTATAAGGCTTGTGTCCGCAAGGTAAGGTTTTAAAAATTTTGAAAGCTCTTTATGGTCTGCAAGAATTTCTTTTTTAAGTTTAGAAATATTCACGCCGTTTGACGCAAGAATAGGAGCTTTTTCCGCCAAATTTTTTTCAAGCAAATCTTCAAAAACTTCCTTTTCCAAATAATCAATAGCTCTTATGCCTATTCTTTTTACTTTGTCGGCGTAAGCGGGACCTATTCCTCTTTTAGTAGTTCCTATTTTAATGTTTCCCTGCTCTAAAATAGCGTCTATAATTTTGTGGTAAGGCAAAATTATATGCGCCTGCTGACTTACAAAAAATCTTCCTTTAACGGGAATTTTCTTTTCGCTCAAAAATTTTATTTCCTCTTTAAGAGCTTTAGGGTCTACGACTACGCCGTTTGTAATTAAGCAAATTTTGTCGGCAAACAAAATGCCCGACGGTATCAAATGCAAAACAAAAGGCTTATTTTCATAAATTAAAGTGTGTCCAGCATTGTTTCCGCCCTGATAACGCGCGATATAGTCCGCTTGCTTTGCAAGATAGTGGACTACCTTTCCCTTTCCTTCGTCGCCCCATTGGGCGCCTAAAACTACTAAAGTTGACATAAATTGCCTTCCATAAAATAACCGTTTAAACCTTACGCGACAGGTCTAAACGGTCAAAAATTTGCTGAAACTATGTTTTTACGAAGATTTTTAGTTTAGACAAGCAAGAGGGTAGAGAAGTTTGTAAAAAAGAGCAAATGACCGAGCCTCTAACGACGTATAAACTAAAAAACCGAAGTAAAAACGCCCCCTACGAGATTTGAACTCGTGTCGCAGGATTGAAAATCCTGTGTCCTAGACCCCTAGACGAAGGGGGCAAAAACGGACGTTAATAAAAAATGAGCCCGGTGCGGCTCGAACGCACGACAACCTCATTAAAAGTGAGGTGCTCTACCGACTGAGCTACGGGCCCTTTTTAAATTCAAGAAAAATGTCTAAATATAAAAAAGAACAAATTGTCACTCACAAAACTCTCTTAAAAAAACGCCTTGCTTTTAGAAACAACTCAGAGAGTATAGCAAAAAAATAAAAATAATGTCAAATCGCCGCGCGCGCAAAAAAGACGCAAAAGCGGATGCATCATCTTTTCAGCCGTTGTTTAGCCGCCTAGCCGCTTAGCTGCGTTTTTTGCCGCCGTTTATTATTGCTTTATCTAAGGCGTTTTTGTTGTTGGAGAGTTTTTCATAAAGTTTTGAATAGTTTGTTAGGTTGGGGTTATGTTTAAGAACGATTTTTAACGCCTCGCAGATTGAAGAGGCGTCCGCTTCGCCTTGAGCGTTTTTTAATGCGGGTAAAACTTTCGGAATTGAAAATTTTCTGGCAAGCGCGGGAGCAAATTTCAAAACGCTTAAGGAAAGCGCAGGGGCAAGGCGAGCTAAAATCATTTCTTCGTCTTCAAGTTCCTGTTCGGCTTTCAAAAGGAGAACCAAATCTTCCATTCCAAAAATCAGCAAAGGCTCGTAATTTATTTTTTTCTTTTCGCTTTCTTCAAAATTAGCTATGGCTTTTGAAAATTCCGCATACATTTTTTCTCTGCATTGCGCCGCCTGCGTTTGAAAACTCAACGGATAAACAAAAGCTATCAGCTCGCTTTTGCTGTCGTGATAAAGAATAAAACATTCGGCGTAAAACATTTGTCCGCATTTCGGACATATCGCCAAATTTATTTCTCCAGATATTAAAGCCTCTTTAAGCTCGGGATTGTCGCCTACGCTTATGGCGGAAAGAAGTTCAACTTCAAAAACTTCCCCGCATAGACAAGATATTTCTTCTAAAGTTGAAATAGACATATAAAAATTTTACTATATTTTACAAATACTTGGCAACAAGCAAGCGCGCTTTACGTTTTGCGCGTTTTGCGCGCGCTTTTCATGCTCTTTATCTCTAGCATTTTGTCGCGGTAAGCGGCGGCGGATTCAAAGTCAAGCGCGTCTGCGGCGGCTTTCATTTTATCTTCAAATTCTTTTATTATGCCGTCAATATTTTTCGGCGTTATTTTATAATCTAAGACGCTTTCTGCAACCAGATGCGTTACGCTTTCTTCGCGCGATAAATTTGCAAATTCCTCTAAATCATGGACGGCTTTGATAATTGATTTCGGCTTTATTTTGTTTATCTCGTTATATTCAAGCTGCTTTTGACGGCGGCGGCTCATCTCTGTCAAAGCTCTTTGCATAGAACCCGTGACGCCGTCGGCGTAAAAAATTACCCGTCCGTCTACATTTCTTGCGGCGCGTCCGCAAATTTGTATAAGCGTCGGCTCCGAACGCAAAAATCCTTCTTTATCTGCGTCTAAAACCGCCACAAGCGAAACTTCAGGCAAATCAAGCCCTTCTCTTAAAAGATTTATGCCAACCAAAACGTCAAAAGTTCCAAGCCGCAGATTTTTTAAAATCTCTATTCTTTTAAGCGTATCTATTTCAGAATGCAAATATTCCACTTTAAAGCCTTTTTCTTTGAGATAAGCCGCTAGATCTTCGGACATTTTTTTCGTGAGCGTAGTGATAAGAACGCGCTGTTTTTTAGCGACGTTTTTTTGAATTTCGCCGATTAAATCTTGTATTTGCCCGTCAATTGGGCGGATTATAACTTCAGGGTCTATAAGCCCCGTAGGGCGAATTATCAAATCAACTATTTTTCCGCCGCTTCGTTTGAACTCATACTCCGCAGGCGTCGCGGAAACCATCATAAATTTTTTTATAAGTTTTTCAAATTCCGGGAATTTTAAAGGGCGGTTGTCTAAAGCCGAAGGCAGACGAAACCCGAAATCAACAAGCGTTTGTTTTCTGCTTCTGTCGCCTTCATACATTCCCCGCACCTGCGGAAGAGAAATATGAGATTCGTCGGCTATCATTAAAAAATCTTCTTGTTCTTGATGAAAATAATCTATAAGCGTCGTCGGGCGCGTTCCCGGCGGGTTGCCCGACAAGTGCCGAGAATAATTTTCTATTCCATGGCACATGCCCGTTTCTTTAAGCATTTCCATATCGTATTTTGTTCTCTGAGCTAAACGCTGCGCTTCAAGCAGTTTGTTTTGCGATTTTAACAGCTCAACGCGCTCGTTTAGCTCCTGCGTAATAGTTATTAACGCTCGGCTCGTTTTGTCGCCGCTAGTCACAAATAATTTCGCAGGGTAAATATACGCCCTGTCTTTTTTTGCGGTAATTTCCCCCGTAAGAGGATTAAATTCTTTTACGCTTTCAACCGTATTGCCGTAGAATTCAACGCGCACTGCGGTTTCAAGGTAGGAGGGAAAAATTTCAACCGTGTCGCCTTTAGCTCTAAAACGTCCGCGTATAAACTATATTTCGTTTCTTTCGTAATGGCTTGCCACATGTTCTGTAAGAAGTTCGTTTCGCGGCTTATCTTGTCCGACAATAATTTCAACGCACATATTCTGATAATCTTTTGGCGAACCGATATTGTAAATGCACGACACCGACGCCACCACAATAACGTCTTTTCTTTCAAGCAGCGACGTAGTAGCTTTTAAACGCAGCCTGTCTATGTGGTCGTTTATAGAGGAATCTTTTTCTATATATGTGTCGCTTGAGGGAATATAGGCTTCGGGCTGATAATAATCGTAATATGAAATGAAATATTCAACGGCGTTATGCGGAAAAAAAGATTTAAATTCGGCGTAAGTTTGCGCGGCTAAAATTTTGTTCGGCGAAATTATAAGCGTGGGTTTTTGCATTCTTTCAATTACATTAGCCATAACGAAAGTTTTGCCTGAACCCGTAACGCCAAGCAATACCTGCGAATTAAATCCGTTTTGATAATTGCGGACTAACTCGTCTATAGCCGACGGCTGGTCGCCGGACGGCTTAAATTTTGACACAAGCTGAAATTTTTGCATTTGAAAGATTATAACATAAAATTGAACGGTATGTTTTTTAAAGCCGCAGCGCGATAATTAAAGGCGGCAACGCCGACCTCTCGCCCTACCGCAAGGCAGCAACTGCGACGGCGTTTGTCTTCAATGCGTTTGCCGCATTCCGCCGCCGTATTTTTGCGTTAGAATTTTATTTTTTTAATCAGTTCTTTGTCGGTTTGGTCTATGAGCAAAGGAGTTATCGCTATATAGCCTTTTTCTACGGCGTCTATGTCGCTTCCCTTGTTTTTTCCGCCCGAAAAATATCTGCCTGAAAGTTTATATTTAAAGTTCCCTTTTTTGTCTATTATAGTTTCTACGTTTTCATTGTAATCGTTTAATCCGAGCGGAACGACTTTTATTCCTTTATAATTTTGCGGAATATTTATATTAAGACAAACGCGTTTATATTTTTTCTTATTTTTAAGTATTTTCTCAGCTATTGCTCTTGCGGCGACCGCCGAATGAGAATATTCCTTAGCGTACATTTCGGCGGCGGAAACCGCAAGCGACGGCACGCCTTTCATCGCGCCTTCTCTCGCCGCGCCGCAAGTGCCTGAATAAATTACGTCCTGCCCCATATTAGGGCAAGTGTTGATGCCTGAAATTACCAAATCTATTTTTTCTTTCGCAAAAGCTATCAGCCCGTATTTTACGCAGTCTGCGGGAGTGCCTCCGTCTATAGCGTAAAAATTTTTTTCTATTTTTACGGCTTTTTTAAACTTCGCCAGAGTTATGCTTTGGCTTGTTCCAGACATTTGCTCTTTAGGAACCGCAACGAAAATCTCGGCTATCTTTGAAAGTTCGCTCACAAGAGGCAAAAGACCGGGAGCGTTTAACCCGTCGTCGTTTGCGACTAAAATTTTATACATTTGTTTTTCCTTTTTTTAACTGCGGCAAAAAATACTGCGTATAAACGTCTTGGATTGAAGTTTATAACCGCTCAGCCGTTCCTAAGCCCGAGTTCGCCGTCAATTGTATTTGCGATTATTTCTTGGGCGGGCAAAACTTGACCTAACAAAGCATCTTTATGAGACGGCTTTTGAGCCGAAACCTCTTGTTTTGACGCGTTTTTAAGTTTAATTACGGCTTCGCATAAATTCTGCGGCGTTAAATCCTTTTCTTCTATTATTATAGCTCCGTCAAGCTCTTTAGCGTTATAAAATTGATGATTGCCCGCAGCGTAAGGATACGGCGTTAAAACCGCAGGTTTGTTTAAGGCTTTCAATTCAAAAACGGCTCCCGCTCCCGCGCGGCTTATAACCGCGTCGCTTGCGCAATAGGCGTATTTTATGTCGCGCATATAGGCAAAAATTTTATAATTTTTTTTATTTTTTACCGAAGCTGAAACTTCATCGTAATTTTTAAGACCCGTAATATGCAGAACCTGAATATTTTCTTTTGACGACAACTCCGCCATAGCTTTAACGGCTATTTCGTTTAATTTCACCGCGCCCAAACTTCCTCCGAAAATCAAAACCGTAAATATATTTTGAGCGACGCCGAGCGCGTCGCAAGCCTCTTGTTTTGAAACCGATAAAATTTCTTTTCTTACGGGATACCCGCTTAAAACAAGATTTTTTTTCTTAAAATATTTTTTGCCGCCCTCAAAACTTATAAAGGTTTTTGAAGCTATCAAATTTAAAAACTTATTTGCCGCGCCAGCTAAAGAATTTTGCTCGTGTATATAAATTTTTTTTCTCAAAAACCAAGCGGCGCAAGCCGCAGGAACGGAAATATATCCTCCCGCGCCAAAAACCGCCCGAGCTTTGAATTTCAAAATATATTTTAAAGATTTAAAAAACGCCGCTGTTAATTTTACGGCAAAAACCGCAAAAGAAAACGAGACTTTACGCGGCATCCCCGCCAAATTAAACGCGACGTATTCAAAGCCTTCGTCTTTCATAATTTCAAGAGAAGCGGCGTTTGAGCTTATAAAAAAAACGGCTTTAAATCCTTTTTTTTCAAGCTCGCGCGCGACCGCAATGCCGGGATAAATATGCCCGCCCGTCCCGCTTGAAGCGATAATTATATTTCCGCTTTGCATTTCCCCTCACCGCTTTTTTGAAATATTTATTAAAACGCCGGACGCCGCCATAGTAATTATCAGAGAAGTTCCTCCAAGCGATATAAACGGCAGCGGCATTCCCTTCGTAGGCGCAAGCCCCGTCGCCATAGACATATTTATCAGAGCCTGAACGACTATCGTCGCCGTTATGCCTAAAGCCAAATACTGCGCGAAATCGCCGTCGGCGTTTTTAACTATTTTCATACCTTTATAAAAGATATAAAAAAAGAAAAACAGAACCGCGCACCCTCCAAGAAAACCGAGTTCTTCGCAAATAACGGGAAAAATAAAATCCGTGTGCGCTTCGGGCAGATAATTTAATTTTATGTCGCTTTTGCCAAGCCCTTTCCCCAAAAAACCGCCGTTTCCTATGGCGTATAAAGATTGTTTTAAATTATAAAATTCCGCCGCCCCGCTGTCTAAAACGGCTTTTATGTCGAAAACCGAAGACAGCCAAACTTTTAATCTTATCAATCGGTAAGGTTTAAAAACTATCGCTAAAGCTACAAGTCCCGCGCCCGCCCCGCCGATTGCGGCAAGAGGCTTAACGTTTGCGCCGGCATAAAAAAGCATAATAAACCATACTGCGGCTATTAGTATAGGCGTCCCCAAATCAGGCTCTGCGGCTATAAACGCCGCTAAGGGAAACAGTAAAATTAAAGACTTCGCGACGCCTTTAGCCGAGTCTAACGACTGACGTTTCCTAGCCATAAAATCCGCAGTCATAACTACCATCGCAAATTTTGCGATTTCAGACGGCTGAAAACTAAAAAAGCCCAAAGAAATCCATCTTTTTGCGCCGTGACTTTTATAGCCTGCGATTAAAACTAAGACGACAAGAATTAGAGCCGCAAACCAAATTTTTTTTGCATGCCTTTGATAAAAATTATAATCAACGACAAAAGCCGTCGCAAACATCGCGGCAAAACCCGCCGCGGCGCATATAAATTGTTTAAGCATCGGCGAATAGCTTTTCACCCCGCTTGAAGAAAAAACCATCAAAACGCCGAAAATTACCGCCGCCGATATTAAAAAGAAAAGTTTTAAATCGTATTTTTGAAAATCAAGTTTTATCATAATATTTTACGAGCGGAAACAATTTTTTAAAGTCTGGAAATATCGGCGTCGTTTTTAGACGCCGACGCAAGGACGCATTTTTTAAAAAATTTCCCTCGTTCTTCAAAATTTGCAAATTGGTCAAAAGAGGCGCAGGCGGGAGACAGCAGCGCGGTATCTTCGGCTTTTGCGATTTTCTTAACTTTGCTTACGGCATTATATATATTTTTGCAATCGTAAAATACGGCGCAGCCTCGCAGTTCTTTTTTTATTTTTTCAGACGCTGAACCTATAAGCAAAACCGCCTTAACTCTTTCTTTAATAAGTTTTTTTAAAGGAGCGTAAGGCGCGCCCTTGTCAAGCCCGCCCATTATAAGCAAAATATTTCCTTTAAACGCTTCAAGCGCGACTCTTGCAGAATCAACGTTTGTAGATTTGGAATCGTTATAATAGGCGACGCCGTCAATCGTTTTAACGTATTCTATTCTGTGTTCTACGCCTTTATACGAAGAAACGGTTTTTTCTATAATTTGCAAACTAACGCCCGCGCAATATGCGGCGGCTGAAGCGGCTAAAATATTTTCAATATTGTGCGCTCCGACGATATTGATTTTAGGCTTTATTTCCGCTTTTTCGCCGTTTAATTTTATTACGATTTTTCCGCCGTCATAATAAACTCCGCGTTTGAGAGTTTTTTTGCTGAAAAATATTTTTTTCGCTTTAATTTTTCCCGCGATTTTCGCGTAGACTTTATCGTCGTAATTAATAACCGCAAACGCATTTCGTTTCTGGTTAATAAAGACGTTTTCTTTGGCTTTTATATAACGCGCCATAGTTTTATGACGTTCTATATGGTCGGGAGTGATATTTAAGGAAACGGAAATGTCGGGCGTAAAATTTGGAGTGTCTTCAAGCTGATAGCTTGAAAGCTCCATTATTAAGACGGTATTTTTTGTAGTTTTTAAAGCGAAGGACGAAAGAGGATTTCCGATATTTCCGCAAACTATTGAATCTCTATGAGCGGCTTTAACGATTTTTGCCGTTAAATCCGTAGTTGTAGTTTTCCCGTTTGTGCCGGTGATAGCTATAATTTTTTTATACTTAGAATTTTGCAGCGCAAATTGAAGTTCGCTTATCACCTGAATTTTCTTTTTCGCCGCCTTTTTTAAAATAGGTATATCGCAATGAATTCCCGGACTTTTGATTATTGCGCCGCTTTCCAAAACTTTGTCCGTATGCCCGCCGAACTCCGTTTGAACTTTCTTAGAAAGCAAAGAGAGCGGCAAAGACGAGGCGGCAGGAGCAGGCTTGCCGTCGCTTGCAAAGACTTCATATCCAAGTTTTACCGCTAAGTTAGCAGCCGCGACGCCGCTTTTCCCCAAACCTAAAACGCTTATTTTTTTTGACATTTTTACCTTTTGAAAAAAAATGATGAAGAAGCAGCTAGGCGGCTAAGCAACAGCTGCGACAATGACAAACGGCTACGGACACAATAGACAGATAAAGACAAAGGCGAAAGCGGACGGAGTAATTGAGAAAAGCGGTCAATTCCTCCGTTCCCTTTGACCGCAAAGTCTGCTGACGGGGTATTTCCGCCGTTGCCGTTGCTTAGCTGCCTAGCCGCTGCTGCTTTCTTTGCCGCCGTTAGCGTCACTATCTCAACTTCAGCGAGGCGAAAGAGACTATTGCAAGAATAATTCCCGCTATCCAAAATCTTATCGTCACTTTTGTTTCGGACTGCCCTAACATTTCAAAGTGATGGTGAAGAGGAGCCATTTTGAAAATTCTCTTTTTTGTTTTTTTATAAAAAAATACCTGTATTAAAACAGACAGCGCTTCAGCCACAAAAACGCCGCCCAAAAGAACTAAAATCAATTCCTGTTTTATAAAAACCGACGTCATTCCCAAAACCCCGCCCAAAAACAAACTGCCGGCGTCGCCCATAAAAAGTTCGGCAGGATGGGCGTTATACCATAAAAAACCGAGTCCCGCTCCGACTACGGCAAAAAGGAAAACGGTAATTTCTCCCGAGCCTGAAACGGGAATTATTTTCAAATAGCCCGCTATTTGAATATGTCCTGCAAAATAAGAAAAAAGCGCAAGCGTAAACGCGGCTATAACGATATTTCCTATGGCAAGTCCGTCTAAACCGTCGGTCAAATTCACGGCGTTAGAGCTTCCTACGACGACCATCACGACAAAAACAATATATAAAAAAGAAAAATTTATAAAGAAATTTTTA
>JAISLV010000062.1 GCA_031277075.1 Endomicrobium sp.
GTTTAAGTTCATTAGTAATTTGAGCATAAACATGAGAATTCTTAAAACCTGGCTCTCCAGGAGCTACGCCAGGGAGAAGAGCATCTGACGTATTCGTCCAGTCAACTTTCGTTACTGTAGTATCGCTTGCAGGATTAGGCAAAGCGGCGTCTGCCGCTTTTTTCAAATTAAAACCAAAATTACCGCTTACTGTAAAAAGAACTTCTGCAAGAAATACATCTTTCTGAGTCGTACCGCCAGCTACAGTAGTGCTAAGAGTAATTGCCATCGCGCTGCTTGCCGCTGTCGCTACAAAGACTGCCGCTACTAAAAGTCTTAATAATTTACGCATTACATTCCTCCCATTTAATTTTTTCAGCCTTTAAGTTATAAACCTTAGGCTGTCTTTCTTTTTCTACGAATAGTCTTTTGTTGCTATTTTTTTCTTTTCCCCTCCCCCAAACATAGATGTAAAAGCATTTCTGCTTTAAAAATGCGCTTTTTCGTAATTATCGCTCGTTTTGTTTGTTTTTATTTATTTTGACCAACTACAATACTGCCGTCTTTTTTCACCCTAAAAGCAATCTTTTTTGTAATATTTAAAGCGTCGTCATACCCGTAAGCCCTAATATTTACCTCCGCTATATACTTGCCCGCAACAAGTTCTTTGGGCAGTTTAACGCTAAAAACCTCTTTAGAATCTATAAAAACTGAACTTGTCGGCTCTAAATTGACAGTATTGACAAGTTTTTTGCCTTTATAAATCTTTACTTCGCCGTAAGGTTTTATAAGAATATTTCCCGTATTTTCAACTTCTATATTGAGTTTTGCTTCTTTTGCTTTTACACTGACGCTTAATTTTTTAACGTCAAATTCAACTTTTTCAGTTTGTCTTACTATAACGTGAATGGGCAAACTCATTTTTACAATATATCCGCCGCCTTTTACGGGCAAAACTGTGAAAGCTACCTGAGCAAGCAAAGACCCCTGCATATTTTCATTTGTTTTAACGGAATATGAAATTTCTCTGCTTTCGCCTTTTGGTATAAAAATTTCAGCGGGGTCTATTTTAAGCCAGCTTTCTGCGCCGATACTTTTATTCGCTTTATAAGAACCCCATTCTTCAAAACTTATTTTTAAATCTATGTCGCTTTCATAATTATTTTGAACGCTGTATTTAGATTCAAAATACGAGTTTTTGTCCATTTTAATTTCAATTTTATATGGGTCTATAGTCAAACTTGCATTAGAACCCGCACAAACTAATACCACTAATAAAAACGCTATTAATTTTTTCATTTTCACTCATATAAAAAAGAGAGGAGCTTTTAAGCGCCTCTCTTTCATAAAAATTATGGGTTTGCAACAAGTTCAATAGTCAAACTGTCCGTTCCATAATGGAACCCTTTAAGCGCTTTTTCAAAAGCCGCCGAGAAAAACATATAAGTATTGACGCCCGGATAGTAATCGTAATCAGCATTGCCATACCAATAACCGTAAATGTTTGCTATTACTTGCCCTTTACCCGCGCCGTCTTTGCTTATATCTAAAACAAACCCTGTCCCGTATAGAGAATTATAAGAACTGTCCAACCCAATTTTAATATCCGAGATGCCTGAAATCCCGCTTGCGTTTCCGCTTTTACTGCGATTTTTATCGCTGTACTGGCTAGAGCTGATAATTATATAAGCCAAATCTATTGCGCGCGACGGAACAATGTCAACTTCCGTATAAGGCGCTGCGGTTTCTACAAAAGAAGGGACAACTGCGGAATTTGCGGCGACTGACGTAGAAGTGAATTTGTATTTGTTTCCATTGACATTATCGGTATATAGAAAAATAGCTTGAGACCCATTTAAGTCGTGTTCAAGAACCGCGTAAGTGCGCGAATTTACATACCCCGCTGCCCCTGCGGTTGCTCCTGTATCAGCCCAATTGATAGTATTTGTGCTTACGCTTTCGCCTGCAGTCCCATTAGGCAAAGCGTCGCTTGTTGACTGATATAGCGTAAAACCAAAAGTTCCCGCTCCTGCAAAAGAAACTTCGGCGGTAAAAGGAATGTTGAATGTCTGCGCGTAAGCAACGCCGACCGCCGCCGCGCAAGATACAAAAATAACCACAGCTAAAAACCCCAATAATTTGCCCATGCATTCCTTATTAAAATTTTTAAAAGCCTCTTTATTGCCCGCGTCTAGAATATTTTTTTAAATTGTCAGCCTTTCTTGTCTGACGATTACTATGCTCAAATTCCCTTTCTGCCCTTTTAATTCGTATAAAAATAAATATACTCAGCATTGTAATAATCTAAAATATAATTTCTGTCAATAATTATTTATTATTAAATAAGACTTATAACATTATAACCCGCATAAAACAATGGCGAACAAAACCGCTAAACGAACTTTATAATCCAATGTCATCATACCAATATACTCGCCAGCTTTTTTACCATGCTGAATTTAATTGTATGCCGTTTGCCGTAGAATTCCCCTTTTTGCAAAAGGGTGAACGCGCAACGGACGGGGGATTATATATTTTTTTTAAGGAACAATTTGCAGTTTTTGTCGTTTGCCGTTGACAACTGCCTTAACAGCAGATACTGAAACAAGTTCAGTATGACAGGCACAGCGGAAACGACTAAATCCGTCACCCAAAATTGACGCGAACGCGTCACCCAAAACCGACGCGAACGCGTCACCCAAAACTGACGCGAATGCGTCACCCTGAACTCGTTTCAGGGTCTCTTTCAGGGTCTGCCTTTTGCCGTAGTCCGTTAATCTAAAATACTTTCATACAAATCGCAAAATTTCTCATTGCTTTGTTTTATCAAATTTATTTTCCAGTCTTTATGCCAATTTTTTAGTTGTTTTTCTCTAGCTATTGCAGCAACAATGTCGCCGCATACTTCATAATAAACTAATTTATTAACATTATATTTTTTTGTAAAACCGTCAACCATTTTATTTCTGTGTTCAAAAATCCTTTTTTTCAAATTGCTTGTAACTCCTACATAAAACACATTATTATGAATATTTGTCAGAATATACACACACCCGAATTTTTCCATTTACTGGAATTGTCAAATTTTGCACAGTCAGTAAACACACCCAATGGTTTTTGTCTTTGTTTGCGTTAGCAAACCTATTGTTTCTTTTATTCCTTGCCGTTGCCCTTTTGTCGTTTTTTCTT
>JAISLV010000073.1 GCA_031277075.1 Endomicrobium sp.
GTCTACAGCTAAATCAGCAATTTGGCTTCGTTTAAAGTCTTCTTCTATAAGGATTATTATTTCCACTCTTCTGTTTTGCGCTCTTCCTGCAACAGTGGCGTTTGTAGCTATAGGCTTTAATTTGCCGTAACCTTCTGTTCGTATTCTCTTTTCGTCAACTCCTTCTTTTATAAAGAATTTCTTAACTGATTCGGCTCTGTTTTCAGAGAGTTTTTGATTATACATAACTTTTCCTACGGAGTCGGTGTGTCCTTCAATCAAAATTCCGTTGCCAAGATAAATATTTAGCAAATCAGCCACTTCTTTAAGCGTTTTAGCCGCGCCTTTCTTAATATTGTATTTTGCAGTGTCAAACAATACTTTCGCGCTTATGGAAATTTCAAGTCCTCTTTCCGTTTCTTTTACTTTCGTATTTTCAATTTTAGGAGTAGTCATAACCATAATTCTGCTAGGCTCCGTAATTCCTTGATTTCCGTAATTGTCGTAAGCCTCAAGTATCGCGTCGTAATAGCCGTTAGGAACTACTTTCCCGTCGTCGTCTTTTGCGTCCCAATTTATAACTTCCGGCGGCTCGCCGTTTCCTGCGTAAGTTTTAACGGTTTTTCCGTTTGTGTCTTTTAGATTTATGCTCCATTTATCAACGCCAGACGGGTCTGAAACCCAAGGTTCTAAATCCGCCGCTTCGCCTTTGTCGGAATATATAGTATCGGGGCTGGTTTTTAACGCGACCTCAGGAGGCATTCTGTCCTCTTCAACTCTGAAAGGAAGCTCTACTTCGTCGTTGAATTTAATTACAATATCAAATATTATTTTTATATAAACTCTTATCTCGTTAAAAGAGCCTGTTTCATTGCTTACAAATGAGGTCGTGCTGGTAAAAACGGGATTATGCAAAATTTTTGAATCGTTTTTCCTTGCGCCGACATATTCTATTCCGACATTGAACATATCGCCGATATTCCTGCTTATATGGGCTAAATACACTTCGTCGTAAGTAGAGCCGAACTGTTTGTGCCAATCTTCAGGTCCCCAAACGTTTTTCATATACGCGGCTTTAACCAAATACGGATCGCTTTTAACGGTAAGGCTTGTCTTAAAATAACCTATCATCGGCGTAGTAAACGATTCTCTCGGCGCGCCGCCCGCGCTGTCGGGATAAGCAAAGCTTAACGTGGCTACGTCTTCGCCGACTTCAAAGTCGTAAAGAATTTTCGTTTCGCCTTTTATAATTTGGCTTAAAAAATAAAGCGAGCCTATATACCTGTTAGGCGCGCTTGTCCCGTTTGAATACGCGTCTTCCCAAACGGTTGAGCCGTCGTATTCCCAATAACTTTGCCTATCAAGACGTCCTGAATATTTTGTTACGTTTGCCTGAACCGCAAAAGCAAAAGGCGCGTCTTCTTCGGGGTTTAAATTGCTTTCGGTAGGTCTGTTCGGTTCAAACATATAAAACCATGTTGACGGCGTAGGGTCGTAAGTGTAAATAAAAGAAAACGCGCTTGTCTCTCTGTTGTCAAAACCCGAATTCAAGTTTCTCCACCAAACCCAAAAAGGGCTGTCGGGTCCCCTGCCAGAAGATAAAAGAGGCGTCCACCCGCCTAAATTAGCCGCAGAATAAATTAAAGGCATAGCTTCAACAAGAGGCTTTTGATAATAATAAGACAAAAAAGCGTTTGAATAATTTGAAAGTTTTTTCTCGACTGAAAAGTCGGCTTTATATCTGTTTCCCGCAACCAAACCTCTGTAATCTCCGCCGATAGTGACAATATCAAACCACAGCTTTTTTGGAAAAGTAAATTTTACCGCCCCGCCGAAAGCGTTATTTTTCTCATCCGCAAAATAAGCCGCCTCGTCGGAATAAAAATCATATTCTGAACTGCCGTATCCGTTAGGATAGCCTGCTTTTTCAGCGTAAAGATATTCTCTTCCTATTCTGAAAGGTCTAAACAATACGCCTACGCGGACATTGCTTTCGTCCCAGAAATTAAAATCGGTGTTTAACTGGAAATTCTTCATTCTTTCGTCAGACGAACCAAATGGAATTACATGGTCTGAATAATAAAAATTTATATTGCTTCCGAAAATATTTTTATACTTTATATAAGCTCCGCGTCTATAGTCCTGCACTACTTCTTCGCCAACTATAGCGTCTATTTCGCCGAATATTCCTTTTGTTTTAAACTGCCAAAAATCCGCAGTGTGATGCCCCGAATAGCGCAAATAGTTGTCTGGGGTATCTTGTTTGAGCAGCATTTGGAACATATCGTCTTCGCGTTCCCAGCCATTGTGCGTATAATTTCTGTGATAAACTAGGCTGAATCTGTCTGTCACAATTCCTATTCTTG
Source organism: Endomicrobium sp. (assembly GCA_031277075.1). Classification (GTDB taxonomy): domain Bacteria; phylum Elusimicrobiota; class Endomicrobiia; order Endomicrobiales; family Endomicrobiaceae; genus JAISLV01. The sequence goes on from JAISLV010000073.1 coordinate 2,346, forward strand.
CGTTTAACCAATCAAAAAGAGGAGCTTTCGTATCGCCGTAAGATAATCTGTGTTCTTGGTTGACGGGCATCCAATATCTGTCTGAGTAATCGCCGATTGTCTCAAAACCGAATTCCGCAAAAAACCAGTCCGAAGGTTTAACCGCCATATTCAAAAGAAAAGTTTGCCCGTAAGAATCTTCCCATTTATTTTTTCGATTTAAAGAGGGCGCATAATTGAAATATTTATTTAATCCCGATAAGTCGCGGCGAACAAGCCAGTCGTCGCTCAATTTATGAAAGACGCCGTCAAAGATAAACGTTCCGCGAATTTTTATTGAACCCTCGTCCATATCTTCATAGTTTAATCTATA
>JAISLV010000083.1 GCA_031277075.1 Endomicrobium sp.
AAAAAGAGGAATCGGCAAAAGAAACGAAGAAATAAAAAAGTCGGCGGACGTTTTAGACGCGGCTTTGCAAACAAAATCTTACAAAACCTTATTAGACGCGGCGGCAGAACAGCTTGAAATATTATTTCAAACCGCAATTTCTCCCGCTCACATTATTTTGTATTATTTGGCTCCCGTTTCCTTTTTTGTAGACGATAAACAAACGGGAAAACCGTTTTTTGAAAGGGTTTTGGCGGTATTTAAAAAAGAGACTGCTAGGTTGACGGAATATGCTATAAACGGCGGGGCGAAAACGGATAACTTTAAAAAAGAAATCAATAATTTGCATATTGCGGCGGGACATTTATTAGAACAAGCCTATCCTGCAAACTCAAAAGAAGCGCTGCGTATAATAAGCGCTATGCTTGACGAAGGCTATATTGACGCGCATACTTTGAATAAATACCATTTTTCTGAGATATTGGACGATTACGAAGATTATAAAAAATTTTACGGTTCTCTTAACAATGAACCGATAGACAAAGATATTTCTGCGGCGCTTAGCGAAGCGGCGAAAAAACTTGAAAGCGTTGAAATTTCCGACGCGGCTTTAAAAGAACTGTTTGAAAGAACGTCGTTAGAAATCTCCGAACTTTCGCAAACCGCAAACTTAATAACGCTGCCTGCGGCTGAAGCCGCGATAAGGCGCGTTTTTACAGCCGCAAAACAAATAACGGACGACGATAAAGCGCGCGCAGAAATAGTGAACGCGCTGACCGAGCCGCTAAAGGTTTTTATAAAGCGTTCCAAAAAGCCTTTAGACAAACAAACTATTAACGCCGCAAACGAAGTTCTGCAAGATTTAAGTTTTAAAGATTCGTCTTTCGAAAGCCTAAAATCCTTATTTCTTTTAGCCGTATCTGAAACCGACGACGAATATGCGCAGGAATATTTGTATAAGATAATTTCCAGCGCGCAAAAAACTGATGAAATTTTAAAAATACTTTACGAACTTATAAGCGTTTCTCTTGAAAGCCGTCGTCGCGCGGTTCAATTTGAAATATTTAAAGATTTCGGAGCGAACTATCAAACGCTGTTTTTCATAATAGACGCTTTAAAACATCGTCCCGAAATAGTTGAAAAATTTAAAAATAAACCGGATTATGAAGGATACGTTCTTTCTCTTCCGCAACCGGCCTCATATGACGATAAAAGCGCTGAAATATCTTATTCGTCCGAACTTGTGGATTTGTTAGTCGAAAATATCGGACTTATAGACGCTGCGCAAGCGTTGGCTTGGCTTTTTTCTTCTAAGAGCGCCGACGGCGTCAAAACCGCAAATGAAGTTATGGACAATTTGTTTTACGCGGCTGAAAATAAGTCTTACGGCATTGAAAAACGAAAAACCGCAGCTACGGCTATCTGCAATATAACCGCGCGTTATTATTCGCTTATCGCTAAGACGGGTTATGCGATTGACATAGACAGAATCAAAAATATTATAGCTTCTTTGGAAATGTCGGCTTTTATTACCGTTCCTAACGCTTACGTTATTTCTTACGAGGAAGACGAGAAAGCGTATAAAAATTATGACGGCGGCATATTTACTATGACGCCTTTTATAACAAATCTTCCCCAAAGCATATTGCCCGACTGGCGCGTCGGTTTTAAAAATCCGACTTTCTTTTATTTTTCGGGAAATACCGACAGAAAAGACCCCGAAACGTCGCGCGTGATAGCCGAGTTTGAAAATATTAAAAATATTCTTAAACTTAACGCTATGGTTTTAGATAAAATGGCTTCCATAAACGCGCAAAGTTCAAAAAAAGAAATTGACGACTTATTTAATATCGTTGAAGATATGTGCGCCGGACTTGAAAGCATAAACTCAGAACACGGAAAAGCGGCTAAAAGCGTTTTGGATAAAATACGTTCTTCCGCAGATTTTAATTCTATGGGCGCGGGTTTCATAAGAGAACAATTTGCGCTTAAGGCTTGGGACGAGAATGAAATAAGTAAAATAAATAATATTCACACTCTCATAAACGCCGTTCACCAAACTTCAATGTCTGATTTTAAGCAGAATATAGGAAAAATAAAAGACATTAAGTCAGATAAAATACGTTCGGTAAAAGCTGTGAGCGGAGATTCTGTTATCGGTGGATACGATTTGTCGGATTCAACTTATATAAACAAAGAAATATCGGATTTGTTTGTGAAACTTACGGGAAAGAATTTTTCGCTTAACGCAAACGACTTTTTGTTTAGCGGAGATATTTTGGTATGGACTACCAGATTATTCGTCCACAGCGTTGATATGTTTTTTAATTTCGGCGGAGCGGATAGGGGAATATCCATATATTATAACGAAGGCGGAAGGAAAGAGCGAAACGCTTTGAGAGTGGACTATTTTACAAAGGCTTTGCAGTCTGTAGGTTTTAGCGTTACGGCAGATATCAGCACTGACAGTTCGCGCTCGGGAACTTGCGGTCTGCGCGCGGTTTTAAACAAAGATTCGGGGTTAAATGAAAATACGGATTTAGTTCACGCCGCGTTTATGGCTATAATGCTTTACAAGCATTCTACAAACCTTGATATGCAGCTTGAAGGGCTGGCGGATAGATATTCGAGAAGTTCCTACGACGATACTTTGCAAAGACTGCTTGATAAATTTGCCGCGGGCGAAATTTGGCATGGGTATAATTATCATTCTAACGGCAATACGGCTTTTGGAATTGAAGATATGAGCGCGCTGCTTACCGAAAGACCTGCTCATCCGTATGTTAGAACAATGAGCGCTTATTTAAATAGCATCCTTAGTTATTTAAATCTTGAGCCTATTGCCGATGTGGACGGCAAACACAATATTGACCAAAACGACATAGACAAATATTTTAACAAACCTATAGAGAGGGCTTATATCGACGGGAAAATAATTTTAAACGCCGAAGGCGAGCTTGCCGCAAATAAGCAATACGATGTTTACGAGCCTTTTAAAAGCGCGATTTTAGACGGTAAAATAGATTTAACTTCCGAGAGCAATTCTAAAGACGAAACCTATATGCTTACTCAAGCCAGATTTTTAAATTTGGCGGGGAGAGCAAATTTTAATTACACGACTTCCGGATTTATAGGCGAACTTATGTTTGAAAGCGGCTTTTATAGACTGCCTAACGGTTTTTTATCGGTAAAGGCGCTTTCTAATCCGCTTACTGGAAGAATTAAATACGCTGTATGCGAGCTTATTTCAAACGGCAAGAGAGAACAGCTTGACAGTATGCGGCTTTTTGATTTGCTTTACGCTCAAGGGTATGAAATATCCGTAGAAGGCGCATGGGATAGAGTCGGCAAGAGGGAAAGAAAAGCGTTCACAGATTCGCTTAAAACCGCAATTTTGCGCATTGACGGCTCGGAAATTTTATCTTCCGCAACTTCCGCAGGAAACGGAACATATGTAGCGGGCGATATAACGTTTGACAAAAACAGCGTAAAAGAAAACGAAATCTTAGTCGTCGCCTACACTACGCCAGACGACGTGAAAGCCATAGAAACCGCAAAAGCCGTAATCGCGACAGGCGGCGGCATTTTAAGCCATGCGGCAATTACGACAAGGGAATTGAATAAGCCGTCTGTCGTTTTAAACAACGCTTTTTTAAGCGCAGATTCGCTTGAAGCCGCAAGTTATAAGCACGGCGAAATAATAACTTTTGCAAATTCGGGCGTCAACGCTATGCGGGTAATCGAAACCGTATCCGCGCTTTCCGCAGGCGACAGAATTCTTTTAAACGGCGAAAACGGGAAAATTTTATTGTTCAACGACGTTGACAAAAATCTTTTGGATAAACTGCAGTCTTATATAGACGCAAGCGACGTTGACAATTTCAAAAAATTCATTTCGCAAAACGAAGAGCATAAAGATATAAAGCGTTTTGTCGAATACGCTTATTTTCAATCTATGGGAGATAAGAGACTAAACAGAATAATGTTTTCAATGTTTGGCGAAGATATGCCGCAGGTCGTAAAGGAAAAAATCAAAGAATTGAACGAAAGCTATATATCCGAAAAAGCCGCCGTAATAGCGCAAGGCGCGGATAATTTAAAAAATATTAAAGACATAAATATAGCTTACGCAAGCGCGGAAAATCTCTATAATAAATTAAATTCGTTACAGGTTTCGGGGCAGAGGAAAGACATAGACGATTTAAAAGAAGAAATATCCGCCGCAAGAGCCGCGATAAGAGAAAAAATGCTGACGTATCTCAATGAAAAAATAAAGTATGCGAAAGATTTGCTTTTAAAGGATTCTTTGTCTGAAAGCGACTTAAACTCCGCCGTCAAACTTCTTAATTTAGCTTCCGCTTACAATTATTTTATATCGCAAGAAGAAGAAAACGAAAATCTTGTAGCCGCATCAGCCGAACTTAAAATCCTTTTGTCGCAAATTATGCAAATAATTTCTTATTTTCAAACTGACGGCGACGATATATTAGAAAACGAAATTTCGGCTTTTAAAGACATATACGAGAAAGACGTTTATAAGTTCGGCTCAAAAGCGGGGGAACTTGCGATAATAAGCAGGGCGCTTAAAGGCGAAAAAGACGCTTTAGTTTCAGAAGGAATAGGCGTGAGCAAAAACGTTTTTGACGCTTATTTTGCAATGTCTGGGCAAGGCGCGCGTTATAAGGAACTTGAAGCCGTTTTTGAGAGCGCGGTAATGAATTCAGACGAAAAAACGGCAAAGCTGACGGCTCAAAAAATACGGGATTTAATAGACGAACTAAAAGACGGCGTCGCGCAGGATAAGATAATGAAAGTAATCAATAGTATGCTTGAAACGTCAAAAAAATATTCCGTAAGGTCGTCGGGCGTCGGCGAAGACGCGCACAACGCGGCTTTTGCAGGCATGGGCGAAACGGGATTAAACGTTTCCTACGAGAAAATATACGACAATATAATAAAATGCTGGAAATCTTTTTATTCTCCAAGAAGCGTAGAATATATGTTTGAGAATTCCGCCGTAGTAAAACCTGCCGTTTTAATACAGGAAATGGTCGACGTAAATATTGCGGGCGTAGCTTTCAGCAGAGACAAATACGGAGTAAACGCCGCTATAGAAGCGGTTTATGGGCTTGGCGAAGGGCTTGTTTCTGGGCAGCTTACGCCCGACAGCATAACCGTTGACAATATTACGGGCGAAATAATAGAGTATTCGGTCGCAAACAAGCAATATATGGTCGTCCCTTCTCTTTTAGGCGACGGAACGGAATTAAGACCTACAGTTTCAGGCAGCAGAGCTAGAGCTTTAAGAGACGATAAAGTAAAAATTTTAACAAAAATTATTATGCGGCTTGAGGAAGACGCTGGGTATCCAGTCGACGTGGAATTTGCTTTAGATAAAGTCGGAAAGGTATACGTTTTGCAAAGAAGGGCGATAACTACTTTTAAAACGCAGGGTAAATTAAAACAGGATAAACAACTCGCGCTTATAAGCAAAGAGACGGAAGGTATGCCTTTTTTAGCGTTTATTCCGCATCCGAGTTTTAAAGATACTTCCGTTCCTGTATATTACGCTTCAACTGAAAACGACGCCATAGTTCTTTGCCTAGACCCGGAGTTTCAAAATCTTAAGGATAACGCGGTTTTTGCCCAAGATTTGAGCGATAGAATAGTTTCCGACGAAAAAGTGAGAAGAAAACTCAACTTTTTAAACCCTGTAAATAAAATAGTCAGAGACGCGGCTTTTACAATAGACCCCCTATACCGCGATAATGCGGATAATTCCGTAACAATACCTCAAAGCAGACCGACAAGCGTAATAAAAGATTTACTTTCCGCCGCATAACCTCAGGCGGCAAAGCGCAAAAGACGCATAGAAGCATATCAACGACGCGAGAACAGCGGCAAAAAACGCAACTAAGCGGCTAGGCAAAGACTTTGCAGCCGCCCTTGTTTTTGTCCGTCATGCTGAAATTATTTCAGCATCTGCCATTAAGTCTTTTTTTTGAGAATTTCCATTTTAGCAGCATTATTCATTCTAACCTCTTTATAGAGATTAGAATACAATATCTTAGATTTTTTCGGTGTCATTTTACTTGATAAGATGCGGTCGTTTGACTGCTTCTATTGTTTTTTGCTATAATCAGCGCTTGAAATTGTAAGGCGATGTCTCCGTAGCTCAATTGGATAGAGCAACTGCCTTCTAAGCAGTAGGTTGCGTGTTCAACTCACGCCGGAGACGTTTTTAGTTTTACATTTTAATTCCTGCATTACATCATCTTTTCAAAATGGTGGGCGTAGCTCAACTGGTTAGAGCGTCGGTTTGTGGAGCCGAAGGCTGCGAGTTCAAGTCTCGTCGTCCACCCATTTTAAAAACACATTAAAAATCAATTAATTTTTAAGAATATAACCCTTGAGGTTACAAGCATTTTCCGACGACAAGTCGCTAAGGGTGTCTCTAAAAACCTATAATGTTCGTAATTGCCGCAAATTTTGCGGCAGTTCAAAGAAGAAAATG
>JAISLV010000104.1 GCA_031277075.1 Endomicrobium sp.
TATTAATAAAGATATGCAAGGCGTCGTAAAAACTGCCGCAAGCGTAAGCGCAAAAATACAACAAATAGTTTCTTCTATTTTAGAGATTATTAATAACAAAATTCAAGAAACTAACGCGAATCAACAAAAGCTTTCTGAGCAAGAAATAAAGACGCAAGAAGCTAAATTCGCTCATAAAAGAAGTATGTTTTATCGGTATAATGAAGAACAAAAGAAAGAAGCTATTATTGCTGAAAAAGATTTGATTGATATGCAGTTAAGTAGTTATAAGGAAGGAACTGAAAAACATTACCAACTTTCAAAGCAAAAAGAAGAAAAAGATAAAGAACTTCGCGATTTGGGTAATTTTGATATGGTTAGCGGTTTTACTAACGCTATAGATGAAATAGCTAATAAATCTATTAATTTTAAAGATTTCACTGTTGGTATTTTTGGGGATTTTCAAAAAGCTCTATCAGATACTTTTGTAGCTACAATAAATAATATGGATACAGACTGGCAAAGTTTTTCAGACTCTGTTACTAAAATTGCACAAGGCTTAAAAGATACGGTTATTAAAGCTTTTGCAGATATGGCAGCTAAATGGGTAGTTCAGCAAGCGGCTCTCCTTTTAAAAGAAAAAGTATTTGCAACAGAAAGAATTACCACAAATGCGGCTGTCGGTGCTTCAGGCGCGGCGGCTGCTTCTTCGTGGTCTCTGTGGGGAGCTCTTGCAATAGGAGCAGCTATAGGCGCCGCAATTATGGCATTTGCGGGGAATTTTACTTATGGCGGGATAGTCGGCGGAACATCGTGGAACGGCGATAATATGATAGCCCGCGTCAACAGCGGCGAAATGATTTTAAACAATACTCAGCAGGCTAATCTTTGGAATTTGGCAAACGGAGCGGGGCTTGCCTCTGGGGGAGCTGGCATTACCATAAATCAAAATATAGAAATTAATAACGCTAACGGAGATTTAAGCAGTTTAACGCAAGCTATAAGGCGCGGAACGCTTGACGCTTTAGAGTTTGCAGGCGTAACGTATAATGTAGGCGCAAAGCAGTCTGGAGTGGCATTATGACAAAAGCTATCAATAATCCAATACAGATATATTCATACAATTACTTAAACGCAAAATGTTTGTTTGAGGCGGCGGGCGGGCAATCGCTTGATTTTTTAAAACTCTGCGACTTTGAATGTTATAATGACGATTTAGCTTTTATAAGCGCGCAAACCTCGTTAAATTTTTCTTGCTGGTTTAAAGATAAGTTCGGAGAGTTTTTAACAAGGAATATTGATACGTTTATATTGCAAAATTGTAATGTTGAGACAATGCAAATAAAATATATTGACAGCTCAGAAAATGAAATTTTAGCTTATACTCTAACGGACAATTTAAACGGCGAAATAAAAATAACTTTGCCTCAAAAAATAACGACTTCAAAAATTATATTCAACATCCAATCTACTTTTGACAATAAAAGCGTTAAAATCGGGCAGTTGAGAGTTTTAGAAAAGATTTTTGATTTAGAAGCGACTACGGAAGCTGATGTAAATTATACGGCAAAAGACGGCAGCTTAAGAACATATAACGGCAGGCTTATAACTTGGACTGATTTTAGCAAATGGTCTGCAAATATTGACGTTAAAAATATGTCAAAAGAACAATACAAATTATTAAAAGCTTTTATCAGAAGAGACGGGTTTATAACAATAATTCCATTTTCCGATTTTGAAGACAGAGACGTCTACGAAACGTTTGTAAGACGTCAGGATTTGAATTACAAAATAAACAGATGGAGCGGACTGCTTGACGTAAATTTAAAATTAGAGGCTCAAGAAAATGCGGCAAATTAGCCCTGCTATAAAATCGCTTCTTAAGCATAATAATATATCGGAACTGCGTCATAAACTTTTGCTTTATCGCAGAAAATGGATAGAGCCGATTTTTAAAGACGCTTCGGCGGTTTCTGTTGGCGACGATTTAAACGGGGTTAGGCTTATAATAACAGGGCTTCCTGTAACTTCTAGCGCGGGTTTTCCCGCTCGTTTAATTGACTTTGCCGACGGTTCTTACGTAAGTTTGTCTTCTGTAGGAAATAAATTAGTTGAGATAAGTTTTACAGACGCGAAAGATTCGCAAAACGATCAAGTTGTCGGCGGCGATGCAGGCGGTTCGTATATAATATTTCCGTTAAGGCAAATGCTTATTACAAATATAAATCATTTTCCTTTTGACAATTATATGTTGATTTACCATTCAACGCTTAATGCAAAATATATTATTGAAACTACGCCTATTGATATTACCGACGCAATAAATCATAAAGGCACAAATGTTTCTATTGCGCAGCAACTTGACAACGACGAAGCAAATGTTTGGAAGGTCGGGCATTTAGCTTTGACGCTTTATAATGAGAACAATCGCTTTTGGCAAGATAAAGCAGACGGACTTTTCCCACAAGGTTATATTGTTTACGGTTCAAAAGTCGAATATTATATCGGCAGTCCGACGCTAAACGACTATGTTAAATGTTTTACGGGTTATCTTACAGAACTTCCAAATTACAGGCAAGACGAAGGGCTTGTAGAAATAAGAGCGTTAAACAGACTTGATTGGCTTAAAACGATTTCTGCGGAAAACGTGTCAACAAAAATTAAAAACGAACAACTTATAGAGCAAGATACCACACATTGTATAACTGCCAATGCCGCAGTGGGCAGAGTTCAACGGGTTTTAAAAGGAACAAGTTTATCGTCATCCGTTGAATTAACCGAAAAAACAGATTACACAGTTTCGCAACTTAACGATTACAATAACGGCGCAATAATAGAGCTTAAATCGGCTTTGCTGTCAAATGAAAATATATGGGCGGATTATTTATATTGGAAAAAAGGAATAATGATTGACGAGCTTGTGAACGAATTGTTGAACGTAGCTGGAGTTGATAGCGCTCATAGAATTGTTGAACCTGTGATTTTTCAAAACACGAGCAGGATTGCAAAAGAAACTTTAATATCCAATGCTTGGGCTTGGTTATATCAAACTACAGCAGATAGTTTTGCAGGATATTCCGAAGGTAATGCAGATAATAATGCGAGTTGTTCATATTCTGGCGGAGCGGCAGCTAATGCTGCTTGGGGTTGCAATATTTCTAAGGGAACAATCCGCGTTCGCGTCGCAAACCTTTCACATTCAGGCGCGGATATACAGCGAATATATCTAACAATTACCGGGTCGAGCGGGATACAAGTTGCGTTCCGACTTGGCGGACAAGGGGCAGACAGAAACAATGTCGCAACTTCAAGCGACGGAGGCTCTTCGTGGTCGCCAAAGGGGGCATTTTCCAATGGCGATTATTTTTATTTTGTAATAACGCCAAACAGCGTTTCGCTGTATAAAAATTCCGTTGTATTGATTAGTTATTTCATAAATAACTTTATTGCCACAAAGTTTATGGTAGTATATGCAACAAGCAATACAATAACAACTTGCGATAACATAGCGGCTAAAATGAGCGTCAATATCTCCGATGACGAAGAGTGGCGCGTATATCAGACTTTATATGTTGAGTCTCAAAATGATGCAGCCAATTTTTTAGGTTTTGACAGACTCAATGCAATAATAAGCGCTACAGGTGTGCCAAATCCACAAATTCAAGTTTCATATGGAAACAACTCTACAAATTGGACTCCGTATTATCAATATCAGTTAAGTTCGCCTTTACAGTTAAATTATAATAGCGCAAAGTTTATAATTACAAATATGGCGAGTTTTGGTAATAATTATAATCTTTCAGCAGTTAAGCTTTGGTCTTTTTTACAGCAAAATATTCCTCTAGGAGTTTGCAACTTAACGAATATGTCAATATTAGACGCATTAGAAGAATTGGCGTCTCTTGCGATGTATGAAATAGGCTTTGATGCTGATGACAGGTTTTTCTTTCGCAAAAGAGAACAAACGGAGCAATACAAAGAAATTACCGATGATGAAATTATATCAATGTCAAGCGTAAAATATGACGTCAACAGATTAAAAACAAGAGTTGTCGTGGTTTACGGCGAATATACAAAAGTGGTAGACAGTGACGAAATGAACGAAGCAAAACCGACAAATAAAGACAAATACGGTGAAAGAACACATCAAATTTCAGGCTCACAGTTATTGCCCGCAGACAATGTTGACCTTGCATATGCCATTGCCCCAACTGTATATGAAGAATTGTCAAAGTTGAGATTGACGCTTACAATAGAAGTTGTATTAGATTTAGAACTTGAGCTTGGCGATTATGCGCGCGTTTTGCACAATAATAATTTGTTTTCAGATAAGAGTTTTACTGATTATACAAAATGGAAAGAAACGGGGACTTATTATATGAAGTGCAAAGTGGTTGGAATTAAAACCGATTTTAATAAAAGAATTACAACGCTTGATTTAATTGATTATACTTCGCCATCAGATATACCTGTGGAAAAAGGCAAAGAGTTTGCATATCAGCCGCAGGAAAGTTTTGACGTTAAAAAATAGAGATGATTAACAATGAAAAAAATAGTATTTTCAGTTTTATTTTTGCTTTTAGCTCAAAGCATATATGCCCAAGAAAAAAACTCAATTGTATTGAAATTTGGGATAACGCCGTATTCACAATTGACGACAAATATTGAATATTCCAAAGTGTTTGATATAAGTTTGCATGATGAAAAAAGATATAACTATCCAAATGTTGGAACGGTTCTGTATGCCGAGTATTATAGAAAGTGGTCGTCAATCTTTAATTTAGGCATAGGAGTTTCGCAACAATTATACAGAGCGGGACTAAAACCTCGTTATTCGTATAAAGCTGATGAAGAATTTCAAATATGTTTCACAAGCGTTTATTTGTTATCCACGCTAAAAATTTATAAGGATTTATACAGCAGCTTACATTTAGGCTTTAACAAACTTTGGGCTACGGAAACAGAGGTGAAGCAATTTGATAGAGACTACATCGGCTTATATTATGCTGTGGGATTTTGTTATGAATACAATAATTTTATTTTTGAGTTTTTGTATTCAGTAAATCACTCAAAACATGAATCTGATTTCTTACAAGTGAGATACATATCTGGAAACACAAAAACAGTAATAATGTCTCAAAAAGAAAAATATGGAACATTTAATTTCAATATAGGCTACAAATTTGATTTTAATTTTCCAAAAATGAAAATATGAAAGAAAGAGACAACCGCAAAAGAACGCAAGAAAAGCGAAAAAGAACTTTTGATAGAGCAGAATGAATTGTTGAAGAGACAAATAGAGCTGCTTGAGCAAAAGACTAATTAAACTTTTATTGATTTAGAACTTGAGCTTGGCGATTATGTGCGCGTTTTGCACAATTAAAAGTTTCACAGATTATACAAAATGGAAAGAAACGGGAACTTATTATATGAGATGTAAGGTTGTCGGCATTAAAACGGATTTTAATAAAAGGACTTCGACGCTTGATTTGATTGACTACACTTCGCCGTTGGACATACCTGTGGGAAAAGGCAAAGAATTTGCGTATCATCCGCAGGAAACTTTTGATATAAAAAAATAAGGAGCGCCTGAAATGAATATATCTGAAAAACAAAATGCAAAAGCGCTGCCAAATTCCCCTACTGTGTGGAAAGCCGAAGAACTTAACCAAATTATACGAGAGTTGCAAAATATCATAACTCAATATGGGATACAGCCTAACGGCTCTGACACAACGCAAGTTTATCAAGCTCTGCAAGTTTTAAAAAACATCGCAAAGCAAGAAGCGATGAACGGAGCCGCGCAATATACCGACGCGCAAATTGCGCAGGCTATAAGCTCCGTAATACATTTTGTAGGTTATGTTTCTTCATCGCAGCCAAGCGGCGCAAACTTTAAAGTCGGCGATAAATGGATAACCGCTTCGTCAATGCCTTCGTCTTTTCCTGTTTCAAACGTTAAAAAATGGAGCGGTTCGGCGTGGGTTGCAGATAACAATTACACGCCTGCCGTTTTTGATTTATGGAGTTTAGCGTCAGATAATCATGGTTATTATTGGTTTGGCGGCGGGTGGAATATTGTAGATTTTAACGTTGACTTATCAAAATACCAGTTGCGCAGCGAAAAAAATCAACCGAACGGATACTGCGCAATAGATAATAACGGGAAACTCCCAGCGTCAGTCATTCCGAATACAGAAGTCAACACTAATCAGCAATATATCGGCGAGATTAAGGTTATAGCAAGAAAAGACGTTCCCGTAGGGTTATTGAGGCTTGACGGCGCGGAATATACGCGTTCGGCGTTCCCTGATTTTTACGATAATTATTTATTGACGTCTATAATACCTACGGGGACTTATACGCAGTGGCAAACAGCCTACAATGCAAACAGCGGCAATGTAGGGTTTATCGGAGTTGACAGCGCAAATCAAAAATTTAAAATGCCGAGATTAGACGATAGGGTTGCAATTATGCAATGTTTGACCATTGGCAATATTGGAAATTACGGCAGAGACCAGATAGTAAATATTACAGGAGATTTATACAATAATGAAACAAGCGCAGCGGCAATGGGCGTATCCAGATTCCTTACAATCTATGAAAATAATAGCGCATTATACACATCAAGGACAACAGGTAAGCCAAGACATGTAGGATATGAAGCGGGAGATGAAGGGTGGAACCACTTATTATTTGATGCTTCCCGCTCTGTAAATACAGGCGACAGAGTGCAGCCAAGACATATACAGTTTCCTTTGATGATGGTTGTGGCAAATAATTTTGTACCCGCTTCGCAGGCACAATACAGCGGATTTGTTGACGGACTTGCGGGCAAACTTGACAAGAACGGCGGAAATCCCGCAAGCGGGATAAGCGCTGACGTAGTTATACAATGGGCTACAGGTTTATCAGCAACAGGATATGCCGACGGGTGGTATAGAAAATACAAAAGCGGTTGGGTAGAACAGGGCGCAACAATAACAAAAACGGTTGGAGCTAATGCCAATCAAACTTTCCCATTGATTGTGCCAATGGCTTCTAATAAATATTATTTAAACGTTTTTGCAAACATTGCGTCAATAGATAACACAGTAGATACTGCTTGTGTTTCAAAAAGTTCATCAGATTTTGTATTGAGGTTTGCGTGGTCATCTACAGGCAATACTCTTAATTGGGAAATAAAAGGAATGCAGTAGTCTTGTTAAATCATTTAAAGCCGTTAAGTCTTTATTTTGTCGTCGGGCGGCTTGACCCGATTAAAAGTAAATGCTATATTTTCCTGTCTTATCGGCATAGTTTATTCAAATTCATCTAGAAGGCGGATAAATGTCCACCCCTAAAGAAGTTCTCTCCCAAAAAAAATTAAAAGCAAAAGAAGAATTGTCGGCTGCCGGTTTTTTTAAACCTTTGAAAATCTACGTCGGGTCTGCCACGTGCGAAAACGCGGCGGGCGCGAAAGAAATTATGAAAATCTTTGAAACTCAGGCTGGTAAAAAGGATTGCAGGGATTTTTATTTAAGCAAAAAGGGCTGCGTCGGCAGGTGCAATTTAGAGCCTACGGTTGAAGTCTACGAAGAGGGCAAAAAAACCGTTTTATACGTTAAAGTGAACGAAAAAGAAGCCGAAAAGATTATAGATAAACACATTAAGGTTGGTAAATAAAAATGCCTGCAATGAGCGTATCCGAAAAATTTAAAAAAGTTTTTTTGGACGACAAATACAGCGTCGGGCAAGAGCGCGTGGCTTTGCGCAATGTGGGTTTAATAGACCCCGAAAATATTTACGATTATATTTACAATGCGCGCGGCTATCAGGCTTTGGCGGAAGTTCTTACGGATATGAAGCCCGAAGACGTCGTTGAAGCCGTTAAAAAATCGGGGTTAAGAGGGCGCGGCGGAGCGGGTTTCCCGACGGGAATGAAATGGGAATTTACAGCCAAAGAAAAATCTTTAGAAAAATACGTAGTGTGCAATGCCGACGAGGGCGACCCCGGCGCGTTTATGGACAGAAGCGCGATTGAGGGCGACCCTCATTCTATACTAGAGGGTATGCTCATAGGCGGTTATGCCGTCGGCGCGCAAAAAGGAATAGTTTATATAAGAGCGGAATATCCTCTTGCGGTTGAAAGGCTGGAAAAGGCTTTTTGCGCGGCTAGAAAAGAGGGTTTTTTAGGTGAAAATATTTTGGGGTCTGATTTTAGTTTTGACGTGGAAATAAGGCTTGGCGCGGGCGCTTTTGTCTGCGGCGAAGAAACCGCTTTGATAAATTCCATAGAGGGAAAAAGAGGAATGCCAAGACCTAGACCGCCGTTTCCAGCCTCAAACGGAGTGTTTGGAAAACCCACCCTTGTCAATAATGTTGAAACTTGGGCAAATATCGGCGCGATTTTCCTTGACGGCGCGGACAGTTTTGCGGCTTTAGGAACTGAAAAATCAAAAGGCACAAAAGTTTTTGCGCTTGCGGGAAAAATAAACAATACGGGTTTGTTTGAAGTTCCAATGGGGACGACGCTTAAAGAAATAGTCTACGAAATCGGCGGCGGCATCCCAAACGGGAAAAAATTAAAATCCGTTCAAACGGGCGGTCCTTCAGGCGGCTGTTTAACCGAAAAATTTTTAGAAACGAAAATAGATTACGAATCTCTTGCGGCGGCGGGTTCTATCATGGGTTCGGGCGGAATGATAGTTATTGACGAAGATTCTTGCATGGTAAATATAGCGAAATACTTTTTAGAATTTACAAAGAGCGAATCCTGCGGCAAATGCGTTCCCTGCCGCGAAGGAACTACAAGAATATACGAAACGCTTACAAGAATTACCGAAGGGCAGGGCGAAGAAGGCGATATAGAAAAATTGGAGCTTCTCGGCGAGATAATTAAAAAATCTTCGCTTTGCGGTTTAGGGCAAAGCGCGCCGAACCCTCTTTTAAGCTCTATAAAAAATTTCCGAAAGGAATACGAAGAACATATATACTTAAAAAGATGCAGAGCCAAAGTCTGCGAGAAACTCGTGGACTACGTTATTAACGACAACTGCGTAGGCTGCGGAGCGTGCCGCAGAGTTTGCCCTGCGACGGCTATAGACGGAA
Source organism: Endomicrobium sp. (assembly GCA_031277075.1). Lineage (GTDB taxonomy): Bacteria > Elusimicrobiota > Endomicrobiia > Endomicrobiales > Endomicrobiaceae > JAISLV01. Next base: position 9,070 of record JAISLV010000104.1, read on the forward strand.
CCGTCAAAGCTAAACATTACATATATTCGGCAAAGTGCATAAAATGCGCAAGGTGTTTTAAGACCTGCAAATTTAATGCCGTTGTTAAAGAAACGGGGCTGCCTGAATGATAAAAGTTTATATCAACGACAAACCTTACGACGTAGTTGAAGGCATAACGATAATGCAGGCAGCCGCAATGGCGGGTTATAAAATACCGAGTTTATGTTATCATCCGCGCCTTTCAATTTACGGCGGCTGCAGAGTCTGCATAGTTGAAGTTGAAGGCGTTAAAAATTTTGCGGCGTCGTGTTCTTATCCCATAAAAGACGGAATGAAAATACGAACAAACACCGAAGCCGTCAGAAAAGCCAGAAAAGAAATAGTAGAGCTTATTTTAGACAATCATCCTCAAGACTGCAATATTTGCAAAAGAAACGGAATATGCGAACTTCAAAATTTAGCCCGAGAAGTCGGCGTTGAAGAAAGAATGTTTGCGGGCGAAAGAAAACGCTACGATAAAGACGACGCTTCGCCCTGCGTAGAAAACAATCAAGAAAAATGCGTTCTCTGCGGAAGATGCGTAAGAATGTGCGCGGAAATCCAAAAAATACGCGCTATAGATTTTGTCAACAGAGGGATAAAAACCAGAGTGTCGCCCGCTTTTGATATGTCTTTTAAAGACAGCGTTTGTTCTTGCTGCGGACAGTGCATAACGGTTTGCCCTACGGCGGCTCTCACCGAAAAAGATTATATCAAGGAAACTTTTGAAGTTTTAAACGATAAGTCAAAAATAAAAGTGGCGCAAATAGCTCCGTCGGTGCGCGCGGCAATAGGCGAGTTTTTCGGGTTAAAGCCGGGTAAAAATTGGGAAAAAGAAACCGCCGCGTCGTTAAAAAAGCTGGGGTTTGACTATGTTTTTGACACGCAGTTTAGCGCGGATTTAACTATAGTTGAAGAAGCCAGCGAATTTTTAGACAGGCTTAAAGGAAACGGCGCGCTCCCTATGATAACGTCTTGCTCAAGCGCGTGGATGAAAGCTATGGAGCAGTTTTATTCGGATTTAATACCTAACGTTTCAACCTGCCGTTCGCCTATGTCTATGCTTAGCTCTATAATAAAAACTTATTTTGCCAAAAAAATAAACGTTGACCCCAAAAATATAGCAAGCGTGGCTTTTATGTGCTGCGTGGCAAAAAAGTACGAAGCCGCCAGAGAAGAACTTCTCATAGACGGTATGAGGACTACTGATTATTCTCTCACCACGCGGGAACTTGGCAGAATGTTAAAATCTTCGGGCATCAATCTCCCCGATATAAAAGGCGAAGAATTTGACTCGCCTTTAGGGCAGTCTTCGGGCGCGGCTACGATTTTTGGAGTTACAGGCGGGGTTATGGAAGCCGCTTTAAGAACCGCTTACGAGCTTGCAACAGGCAAAACTCTTATTGATATAGAAATGACGCAAGCCAGAGGTTTTGAAGGCGTAAAGGAAGGAAAAATTGACGTTGACGGAACTGAAGTGCGGTTTGCCGTAGTTCACGGGTTAGGAAACGCCGCAAAAATTTTAGACGTAGTAAGAAAAGATAAAAACAAATACCATTTTATAGAAATTATGGCTTGTCCCGGCGGCTGTATCGGCGGCGGCGGTCAGCCGTATACGGCAGTAAACGGGCAAACTTTTGATATAAATCTTTTAAAGTTAAGAGCGCAGGCTTTATACGACTCTGACAAATCTAAAATTATAAGAAAAAGCCACGAAAACCCGGATATTAAAAAATTATACGACGAATTTTTAGGAACCCCTTTAGGGGAAAAAGCGCATAAACTTCTTCACACGCATTATAAACCGCATTTCCCAAAAGGAATTTAGCGATAACAAAGCGGCTAAGAAGTTAAGCAACGGCTACAACTACAAAGACGGATGCATTGAAATGGCAAATACAAATGCCTCTTGCCGTCGCCAAAAACCGATGCAAAGCATCGCGCAAAACTGACGCGAACGCGTCGCGCAAAACTGACGCGAATACGTCGCCCAAAACTGACGCGAAGCGTCACCCTGAACTTGTTTCAGGGTCTCTTTCAGGGTCTCTTTCAGTGTCTTTTTCAGGGTCTTTTTTAGGGTGTGTCTTTGACAGTTTTCTCTCTTGCCGTCACCCTGAACTTGTTTCAGGGTCTGCCTTTGTTATTGAACAGCAGATGCTGAAACAAGTTCAGCATGACGAATTAGCTACATTACAAATTAACAACAACGGCATTCTTTTTGCCGTCGTCAAAAACCGATGCAAAGCATCGCGCAAAACTGACGCGAACGCGTCGCCCAAAACTGACGCGAAGCGTCGCCCAAAACTGACGCGAAGCGTCACCCAAAACTGACGCGAAGCGTCACCCTGAACTTGTTTCAGGGTCTCTTTCAGGGTCTTTTTCAGGGTCTGTCTTTTGTAGTTTCATAGCAGAGAAAAAAGAAGCGCGGACGCATAGATACTATGGAAACAGCGGCGAAAACGTAGCTGGGCGGCAGTTTCCGACCAAAAGGAGACGTTAAAATGTCCGATGAAAAACTGAAAGAATTACAAGAATATATACAAGAGTTTGCTTCAAAAGAAAATAAGCAATCTTATCTTATAGCGGTTTTGCACAAGGCGCAGTCTATTTACGGTTATTTGCCTAAAGAAGTTATAGAATTTGTTTCTGAAGAAATGCGTTTGCCGACGTCTGCCGTTTGGGGCGCGGCTACTTTTTATAATTATTTTCATACGACAGTCAAGGGAAAATATATAATTTCCGTATGTATGGGAACTGCCTGTTATGTTAAAGGCGCGGTTGAAATAATGGAAACCATAAAAGACGAGCTTGAAATTAAAGAAAACGAAACTACGCAAGATATGATGTTCACTTTGCAGGAAGCAAGGTGTCTTGGCGCGTGCGGACTTGCGCCCGTTTTGATGGTCAACGGAAAAGTTCATGGCGACTTAACGCCGGAAAAAGTAAAAAAACTGATAAACGACTATCGCAGCGAACGCCTTTAAAACGCGCTCTTACGCCTAAAAAGACTTTTCTCTCGTCTACTTTTTGCCGTCAAATCCCAAATGCTTGCGGTCTTTTCTATTGACGTTTTTGCCATATCCGCATATTTCTATATGAGTATTTGCTGTTGTCGTAGGTAGGTATTCTCCTTTTTGCAAAAGGGGCGGCAGGCGAAGCCTGACGGGGTTTTGTAGTTTTCTTTTGTCGTTGCCGTCATTGCGGGCTTGACCCGCAATCTTTCTTTTGTAGTTGCTTGCGAAAAAGCCGTAGACTGCTTTTAAGGCAGATTGCGGGTCAAGCCCGCAATGACGACTGACGACGAGGGGCAAAGGTTTTTTCTTCCGCTCTTGCGGGAGTGATGAGACTAGGTCTTGAGGCAAAGAGTAGTTGCCGTTATTCCCCTTTACAGAATTAATCTTAAGTTGAAGTTTCGTAAAAATATACTAAAATATTGGAATTATAAATGTCGCAATTTTTATAAAAAAAGGAAAAAAATGAAAAAGATATTGTTGGTATCATTGTTTTTGTTATCATGTTGTTCTGTAGGTGTAAAAGCGCAGACGGTTTCTACGGTTACAACATATGGAATGTTTAGCACTCAATTCACGGATCCAACTGATAGAGTGATATTTCTAGGGAATGACATTGATTTTGATAATAATGCTCTTGGAACTATGGGTGCAACAAAAACAATTGACGGACAAAACAATGCATTAAATGGATTATACCAAAATGGATTACAGGTAAATAATAATGGAACATTAACGCTTAAAAACATAACCTTGACAAATATGACCAGAGCTGTTTATTTGTCTGCAGGGCAACTTAGAGTTTCAGATAATGTTACTTTTTCTAGTAACAGTGTTACTAGTGGCAGCGGCGGCGCGATTTCTATTACAGGCTTAAATTCAACCCTTAACTTTGTTAACAGCACAATGACATTTATTTCAAATTCCGCAAATAATAATGGCGGCGGCGCGATAGATATTGATAAAGAAGTAAAAGCAAATTGGAATAATAGCGTTATATCTTTTACCAGCAATACGGCAACAAATGGCGGCGCGCTTCATATTATAGATGCTTCTACAGTGACGATTAATGCTAGCAGTATGTCGTTTATTGGCAACACTGCAACGCGAAACGGCGGAGCAATGGATGTTTGGAAAAACTCGGCTATAAGTTGGACAAACAACAGTTATGCTTTGTTTCAAAATAATAGGTCATCATTCGGTTCTGCTTCAGACAGAACCGGCGGGGCAATATTCTTTGGCAGTAATTCAACTGTCACTTTTAGTAATTCTGAGGCGCATTTTATTGAGAATAATACAGGTAAAAATGGCGGTGCGATAGCCACACAAGCATTTGATAGCGAGACTGCAATTTTAAAATTTGAAGGAAGCACAGTAACATTTAGAGGCAATATAGCTGCAAATTTTGGCGGAGCAATTTATGTAGAAAATTATTCCACAATTAGTTTTCAAAATTCTTCTGCAACTTTTACGTTAAATTACTCAAGCGGCAGCGGAGGAGCGATTTATGCTACAGGAAACAATACTGCATTGAATTTTTCAGGTAGCGCGGCAATTTTTGCTTACAATACGGCGTCAAGCAACGGCGGCGCAATTTATTTAAGTCCCGGAGTAAAAACTAATTTTACTAATTCAACGGCTACTTTCTTTGGGAATCAGGCGTTAAATGTCAATGGCGGGGCGATTTATAATAATGATTCAACGATAAGTTTTACGAGTTCTACTGTAAATTTTACAAGCAACAACGCGAATTACGGCGGAGCGATATATAACACGGGAAATAATGTAACGATAAATTTCACAAGCAGCAGCGTCCATTTTACAAGCAATAGCGCGAATTCAGGCGGGGCTGTATATATGGGAAACGGCAGTATAAGTTTTTCTGGTTCTACAGTTACAGCTATAGGG